>JAISZL010000032.1 GCA_031269245.1 Synergistaceae bacterium
CGTAACGGATACAAAACCCCATCGCAGGTCGAGGAAGCGTGGTATAGTAACGGTATGGATATCAGGAAGTACTCAAAAACAGAGCCCTAAAACTCTACACAAAACCCGGGGCGGTTCAAAGTTTGCCGCAATAAGTCGTGCAAATATCTCCAAGTGCAACAATATCCCTCCATAGATTTCATTTCCTCAGCAGAAAAGAGACTGAAATCATTGGGAGGATACAATGTGGAAACTTTCAAACAATTTTCATTGGAAGAAAGGATAACCATCCAAAACGAACTCAATTCACACAAGTCATTCAAAGCCATTGCTCAGCAGCTTGGCAAGGCCCCCTCATCGATAAGCCACGAGGTCAGGAGGCACATTGAACGAAGGGAAAGTGGCGGTTACGGCAGGCAGTTCAACGACTGCGGCAACCGCTTCTCCTGTGCTCTTGAAAACGTCTGCCAGGGTGCTTTCCCGTGCTCGCGCAAGCTGTGCCTCAACTGTAAAAATGCAAGGCCTTCTGTCCCGCCTACCGCAAGGAGACCTGCCAGAGGTTGAGCCAGCCACCGTATGTCTGCAATGGTTGCGAGGGGCGCCACAAATGCACTTTAGATAAATCCTTTTACAAAGCTTCGTCAGCAGATGGGGAGGCGAAGTCGCTGCTCCGGGAGTCACGGTCCGGGATCTCGCTTGACGAAGGCGAGATACAAAGGATCGATGGCATAGTGACCCCGCTCATCCTACAAGGACAGTCCATCCACCACATCTGCTGCTCGAACAAGGACTCTATCATGAGCAGCGAACGGACAATATACAACTATGTGAACAGCCGCGTCCCCACCGTAAAAAACATCGACCTGCCCCGCAAGGTGCGTTACAGGCCAAGGAAGAAAGCAAAGGAGCGCTTCAAGGTCGACAAGACTTGCGCCATTGGCGGAGGCTACAGTGATTTCCTCGCCTTCATGGAAAAGGCTGGGGATTCCGCTGTCGTCCAGATGGACACGGTGGAAGGGCACAAGGGCGGGAAAGTGATTTTGACCCTGAGTTTCGTAAATAGCTCGTTCATGCTGGCTTATCTGAGAGACGCCAACACGTCAAAGTCGGTGGCCGATGTTTTTCAAACGCTGTGGGGAGCATTGGGGAAGGAATATTTCATGGAGCTTTTCCCCGTGATATTGACGGATAATGGCAGCGAGTTCACCAACCCTGCCGCCATAGAATTCGACGAAGAAAACGGCAGGCGGACAAATTTGTTCTACTGCCACCCCTCTTCGCCATTCGAGAAGGGGGCGATAGAGAACAACCACGAGTTTATCCGCCGGATACTACCGAAAGAGGCGAGCTTTGACCACCTGACGCAAGAGGGGGACATCCGGCTGATGCTGAACCACATAAACTCGTACAAGAGGACATTTTAACTGTCCCTTGATACATATCGGATTTTCCTCAACCCATTAATATTGGATAGCCGTCGGCTTGGCGAAAGGTTCCGCCCCTGTAGCGCTGCTCGATTATCCGCATGAGGGCACTCATCTGCGGCGTAACCCATTTATTTTCATGGTAGAACATCTGGCACCACAACTGGATGGGGCAATCCGACACGGGCAGCGGCACTAGGCTGTTCTCGGCGATGCCGCACCGCACCGCGTACTCCGGGAGGAAGGAGACGCCCACATGCTTGCGGAGCAGCTTCAGGATGACCGACGTGCTGTTGACCTCCAAAAAAGGAGACACATACATATCCTTCCGCGCGGCGGCCTCCTCCAACGCCTGGCGGTAAATGCCGTTACGCTCGGTGAGGATCAGGGGGTGCCGCAATATGTCCGCGAGGCGCAGGTCACCCCTGCCGGCCAGCGGGTGCCCGGGGTGAGTCACGAATACGATGTTCTCCTTGGCGGAAAATATGCATTCGCATTTTTTCTCGGATATTTTTCGATCGAGCAAGAAGATGAAATCCAGCTCATTGCGTTTGAGCATGTGGATGAGGTCATTGCCGGAAGCCGTTTTCGTCTCGATAGACACGTTGGGGAATTTCTGATTGAACACCGGGATGCAGTCCGGCATGATCCACTCGAGAAGGGACTCGAGTATGCCAACCCGCAGGCTGCCCGCGATCTCCTCCGGCTCTTTGCCAAGCATCTTGGCCTTTTCCACTATCTGGGCCATCTGTTTCGCGTACTCCAGAAATTTGTGCCCGTTCGGCGTGATCATCACGCGCTTCCCGATGCGCTCGAACAGGCAGACCCCGATCTCCTCCTCCAGCTGCTGTATCTGCATCGACACGGTAGACTGGGCGTAGCCGAGCTTCTCCGCCGCGTTGGTGAAGCTCTCCCTTTCCGCGACGCACAGGAACGTAGCGACATTTCGAAACTCCACGATTTTCTCCTATCTGCTTTTTTGATAAATATCATCAATTTTATTCGTTTTACAAAAACTTTTTCTCGCATATAATAAAAAACTAGGTGAGCGTTGTTGTGACTTTATCAAAAATCGAGCTATTCCACAAGAGAGGCCGGCACCGCGGCACTTACCGCGGCGGGGTATGCGGCGTTCAAACAAACCAGCTCCTCGGAAGGATGATGTAAACCATGTATGCGGCACAGAAAGGCGGGCAGCTGCGGTTATTCAGCGACAGGGACGTGAGCGCCATCCATGAGGGCGTTGTCAGGTTGCTGGAGGAAGTTGGCGTGCAGGTCAAAAGCAGGCAGGCGTTCGAGATCTTCGAGAAAAACGGCGCAGTCTGCGACCCTTCGACCGAAATCGTCAAGCTTCCCCGCAAAATACTCGAAAACATCATCAAGACCGCCCCGTCCAAAATCACCATCTATGGCAGGGACGATAAGCACGATGCGGTGCTCGAGAAAAACCGGGTGCACTTCGGAACCGGCGGGACCGTTCTGTTCGTCAACGACTTCGACACGGGCGAGAAACGCAAGGCGATCGCACGGGACGTCCGGGACTTCGCGTGTCTCACCGACGCGCTCGAAAACCTCGCGTTCTACGTAATCCACACATATCCCAGCGACGTGCCGACGGAGGATGTGGACGCCAACCGCTTCTACTGGGCCCTGACCAACACGTCCAAGCCGGTCATGGGCGGCATGTACACCATGAAGGGCTTGAAGGAGGCCATACAGATCGCGGAGACGATCGCTGGGGGCGCGGACAAGCTTCGCGAACGCCCCTTCGCGTCTTTCATCACCCTGATGGTCAGTCCGCTCGTCATGGACCCGCATTACACGGACTTCCTCATCGAGATCGCGAAGAGGGGGCTTCCCGTAGCCGTCCCATCGGAACCGCTGGCGGGCGCGACCTCCCCCGTCACCATCGCGGGCACGATCGCCATCAACCTGGCTGAAACGCTGATGGGCCTCGCGCTGGCGCAGATGATCACTCCCGGCTGCCCCGCTCTCATCGGCACCACGGCCAGCATCATGGACATGAAGACCGGCACCTATTCCGCCGGCGCGATCGAGTCATCTCTGATAAACGTAGGCATAGCGCAGATGGCGCAGTATTACGACCTGCCCCTATACGCCACCGGGGGCCAGTCGGACTCCAAAACAGTGGACGCGCAGGCGGGCTATGAAAGCGCGTGTCAAGCGATGGCGCTCGGCCTCTCCGGCGCGAACTGGATCCACGACTCAGCGGGCCTGCTGGAAAACTGCACCACCGTGTCATATGAAAAAACCGTCATCGACAACGAGATATTGAGCAACGTCCTGCGCGTGGCTCGCGGCATCGACGTGACCCCCAAGACGCTCGCTATCGACGTCATCAAGGAAGTGGGTCCCGCCGGCAACTTCCTGGTGCACGAGCACACCGTCGAGAACTTCCGCAAGGAGTTCTTCCTCCCCACGATCTCCGACAGGTGGAACCGCGACACATGGGTCAAGGAGGGCAGCCTGGACGCCTTCAAGCGCGCCCACCAGGCGGCGGAAAACATTCTCCGCGGCCACAGGGCGCCGCGGGTCGACCCGAGCGTAAAGGCAAAGATCCGCCAGACCTTCCCGGGCATCAAGGGAGAAGATCTGCCATGACGGACACGAGGAGGAGATCCGCCGCTGAGGCACAAGCGGCGGATCTCCTCCTCAAACCGCGGGCTCTGCCCGCACCCGCCAGGGAGCCAGCTCCCTGGACCCTTTTTACATTTTTATTTTCACCCGCTGACCGAGTTTTTGGGAAACCGCTCTATCGATGCCTCGTGGCGGACGCCTCTCGTTCGGCCGATCTCGTTATGGCGGCCAGCTCATTCTCCTGAGCGTCTGACATGACCGGTCTGCGCTCGGCGGCCAAGACCTTGCGCGCCTCGCAGGCCGCTCGCTCGCCCAGGGACGTGCGCCCGTCGCCATACCATCCCGTGACCCCGTCCGCGAATCCCAGACGGGGCTCGAAGACCTCCCCTTTCCGGAGGCGCTCCACGGTGTGGATCCTGTCCATGAAGCTGCCCCCCTCCTCCAGAACCTCCCCCATCTCCTCCATGCCCAGCGCGTCGTCGCCCGTCTCGCGCTCCGCTGCGGCATTCTTTATCATCCGCGCGATCTCGCCGTCAATGACGATCTGTTCGAGGGACCCGCACATGGCGCTTCCCAAACCGCCTAAGCCGGTTATCATGGACGCGCCGGACAGGGCAGGCAAAAGGCCGTTCATCATCTTCTCGTACCCCGTCTGTTCGTCGAAACCACAGCCGGTGCCGGCCATTCCGTACACGTCGGACGGCATACCGCAGAGCGCGGCCATCTGAGCCGCCATGCCGCTCGCGGCCCCAGTCTCAGGCAGCCCCAGCAGGACTTGCCCCACCCTCATTCCGGCGAAGAACGGGCGCGCCCCATAGACGAGAGGGACCTTCGGGTTGACGAGTTTGCAGAACGCCGCGAAAGCCAGTATCTCAGCGTGGCACACCGCGACGCACCCCACGACGGAGAACGGGGCCGTCATGCCCGCTATAGGGGCGGCTAAGACTGATATGGGGACGCCCGCCTCCGACAGTATCCTCGCGGTATCGGTTATCTCCTTGGGCCAGATAAGCGGGGACGTCGGCGACACACCCACCATGCCGACGTTTCTTTCTCCGTCCCCGAGCGCTTTGAATATCTCCGCTATGTACTTCGCGTTGAGCGGGGTCGATACGCCGGGGCAGTACACGGGCTTTTCGCTGTTGCGGAACAGTATGACGCTCTGGAGGAATTGCGAGATCTCGACCGGGACGTCTGACGGATACACGAGGGCGCACGGGAGGTCGAGGCCATCCACGGCATTCATCAGCCTGACCGCGTCCGCCAGGTCGGAGGCCAAGGCGTCGCGGCGCGCGCCCGATTTCGAGTCGATGATCCACGGCGCCCCGCCGGTGCTGTGGACGAGAAGCCCTTCCCCGACCGAGACCTCCGCGCCTGACAGCGACGACAGCTTTATCTCGGGGACGGAGGCATTCATCGCCCTCTCTATCGCCTCGCGCCTCACGCTGACGCGCCCGTTCGGCAATATCCCGCCTCCGCTCCGCGCCATGACGTCGCGAACGCCCTCGTCCTCAACGCGTATGCCGAAATTCTCCAGCATCTCGATGGCTTTTTCGTGCACCCTCGATACGTCCTCATCCGAGAGCTGCCTCAAATATCCGAAGCGCCTCATCTCACGCCTCATACAGGAACATTTCCTCTCTTTTCTTGGTGTAGGAGTTGAACACCTCGCACCCGTTCTCCGTGACGCGGACGTCGTCCTCTATGCGGACGCCCCCGAGCCCCGGAAGGTAAATGCCGGGCTCCACCGTGAACACCATGCCCTCTTCGAGGATCGTTCCGTCGTTGACGGAGGTGATGTTGGGCGCCTCGTGCACGTTGAGTCCCAGACCGTGGCCCGTGCGGTGTATGAACCGATCGCCGTAGCCCGCGGCGGAGATGACGCTTCTCGCGGCCCTGTCGACGTCGCTCGCCCTGGCGCCGGGCTTCGCGGCCGCTATCCCCGCGGCGTTCGCCTCGTGGACTATATCGTAAATCTTGACAAGCTCGGGGTTGATTTCATCCGGTCCGCCCATGAACAGCGAGCGCGTGAAATCCGACCAGTAAAAGTTGCAGTAGCCGCAGAAGTCCACCGTTATCACGTCGCCGCGCGCTATCCTCGTCTCCCCGGATATTCCGTGGGGGTTGGCGGAACGCGCCCCCGTCAAGATCTGTATGATGAACGGGTCGGGATGGAAAGAGGGCGTGCGCGCCATCTCGCAGAGCAGGGCCAAGACCACCTCCTTCTCGCTCGCGCCTGGCTTTATCGAGGCCCTGACGGCCGACAGAGCGTCATCGGCGCACTTGGCGGAGAGCCTTATCTGCTCTATCTCGTAAGGGTCCTTCTTGACGCGGGCCAGCGCTATCACGTCGCTTACGTCCTCAAAGGTTCCCCCAAGGCTCTTCAGCATCTCGCCCGTCCGCATCGTGTAGCAGCTCGCCTCTATTCCGGTCCTCCCACCGCCGCGCAACAGTTTCCCCAGAACCTTCGACGGGCCCTCGGAGTCGCCGTAGACATGCTCCTGAACGGACGAATCCCTCATACAGCCGGAATCCACCGACGGGACGACTGCCCAGCTCTCACCCCGCGACGCGTCCGCCACGAGTCCCATAAAGCGCTCGTAGGGATGGAGCATCACCCCGGTCAGGTAATAAAACGTCAGCGGTTCTCCAACTATTGCCCTGTCGAAACCGGCTTCCAACATGTAACCATACAGTTTTTTCCGCCTATCCTCATACATTTTATCATTCATTACGACGCTCTCCTTAAGAAATATAAAGTGGGGTGGTGAAGGGGCATTATTGACAAATCAAAAAAACTCCGTTAATATTATAGAAATTGTTAATTAGTGTCAAGGAATGTTTTTATAAAGTATGCTGTAACGCTCAAGTCGCTTATAATCTTAAAAATCATTTCCCATAATATTATATTGGCGAGGAAAACAGAATGGGCAAATATATTCTGAAAAGAATTTTGATTGTCTTCCCCACCCTTTTGGCTATTATTTTTATCGTTTTCGCGGTGATGAGCCTGACGCCCAACAATCCAGCCGCCGTCATGCTCGGCCCAAGGGCGTCGGCGGAGGCCGTCGAAAAGCTCAACCACGAGCTCGGCTACGACAAACCGCTATTCATCCGCTACGCGGACTACGTCGCGAACCTGTTGCGCGGGGACATGGGGAAGTCCTACAACTCCCGCCGCGACGTGTTTTTGGAGATAACGTCCCGATTTCCGACGACAGTGAAACTGGCGGCGTCGGCGATATTCCTGGCGGTGGCCATCGGTGTCCCGCTCGGCGTGATCGCCGCGGTTAAGCAGTACAGCGTATTCGACGTCATCGGGACGGCCATCTCGATGTTCATGGCGTCGATGCCGGGGTTCTGGTTCGGCATGATGGCGATACTGCTCTTCTCACTCACGCTTGGCTGGCTGCCGTCCTACGGCAGTAAGACGGCAGCGCATTTCATACTGCCCTCCGTCACGCTCGCCATCCCGGTGGCTGCCACGATACTACGCTTCACCCGCACGACCATGCTCGAAACGATACGGCAGGACTATGTTAGGACGGCTCGCTCCAAGGGACAGACGGAGAGCCGGGTGATAACGGCCCACGCGCTGAAAAACGCGCTCCTGCCAATAGTGACGGTCGCCGGGATGGAGTTCGGCTGGCTTCTGGGAGGGGCCGTAGTCATCGAAACGCTGTTCTCCATAAACGGGGTCGGCAAGCTGATAATAGACTCGATACACAAAAAGGACATCCCGCAGGTCACGGGATGCGCCCTGTTCCTGGCCTTCTTTTTTATGCTGGTCATGCTGGCGGTTGACATACTCTACGCATTCATCGACCCCAGGATCAAGGCGAGATACCAAAAAGGATAGGGGGTTCCCAAGGAATGTCAAGCCGGACAAATACCGCAGCGATCCCCCAAAAAAAGAGCAGGCTCAGGGAGATATGCGGGCGGATGGCAAAAAACAAAATAGCGATGGCGGGGTTCTTCATCTTCACCGCTATCATGGCGTGCGTGATACTGGCCGACTTCATAGTGCCGCTCCAGTACGCGCTGAAACAGAACATGGCCGAACGATACCTGCCGCCGTCATGGGCGCATCCGTTCGGCACGGATCTCTATGGGAGGGACATATTCGCGCGCATCGTGCACGGATCCAGGAACTCCCTCCTGCTGGGCATAAGCGCCGTCATCGTCGGCGTGTCCATCGGAGGGCTGCTGGGCTCGGTGGCGGGATACTTCGGCGGCGCGGCGGACGCTGTCATCTCCAGAGTACTGGACACCATAATGTGCATTCCCTTCATGCTGCTGGCGCTCGCCATCGTCGCGTCGCTGGGCTCCGGCATCGGGAACGTGCTGATAGCGTTGATGGTCGCCATGGTACCCTACTACACCAGGGTCATCAGGGCCGCGATACTGAACATAGCGGAGATGGATTTCATCGAGGCCGCGAAGGCGTGCGGCGCGTCCCACGCGTTCATCATCGTGCGGCATGTGCTTCCGAACGCCATAGGCACCGTGATAGTCCAGGCGACGATGTCCGTGGGCTCTATGATAATCTCCGCCGCCGCGATGAGCTTTCTGGGCATGGGGATACAGCCCCCGGCGCCGGAATGGGGTTCCATGCTGTCCGAGGGGAAGGATTACATGATGACGTACCCGCACATGGTCATATTTCCGGGACTCGCGATAACGCTGACGGCACTCTCGGTGAATCTGATGGGGGACGGCCTGAGGGACGCTCTCGATCCGAGGCTGAAGGACTAGGCGGGAGCGGCGCGCCCATGACCGAAAACCTTCTGGAGGTGCGGGGGCTCTGCGTAAAATACAAATCCTCCGAGGCCGACGTCCACGCCGTCAACGGCATCACCTTCTCGCTCGGCAGAGGGGAGACGATGGGGATTGTGGGCGAGACCGGCGCGGGGAAGACGACGTCCGCGCTGGCGATTCTCCAGCTCCTGCCGGAGCGGACGGGCGAAATAACCTCCGGCGAGATCATTTACAAGGGAGAGGACCTTTTGAGGAAGACGAAGGCCGAGATGAGGGCTGTGCGCGGTGCCATGATCTCGATGATCTTTCAGGACCCCATGACGTCGCTCAACCCGGTCATGACCGTCGGGGATCAGATACTGGAGTCGCTCAGGATACACAACTCGGAGGACAGGGGCAAAAAGGAGCTGGACGAGCGCGTGGACGAACTTTTGACGCTGGTCAACATCCAGCCGAAGCGCAAGAGGGAGTACCCGCATCAGTTCTCCGGCGGGATGAAGCAGCGGGTCGGCATCGCCATGGCCCTGGCCTGCGAGCCGGAGCTGCTCATCGCCGACGAGCCCACCACAGCGCTCGACGTCACGATACAGGCTCAGGTGCTGGCCCTGATGGACGAGCTGAAGACGAAGTTCGGGACGTCGATGATAATGATAACTCACGACCTCGGAATAGTGGCGGAGACGTGCGACAAGGTCGCCATAATTTACGCCGGCGAGATAGTCGAACAGGGATCGGCCAGGGATATCTTCGAGGGTGAGCGCCACCACCCATACACGACCGGGCTGTTCGGCTCCATACCGAACCTGGGGACTTCGAGCAGGCGTCTCTCTCCCATCGACGGCCTGATGCCCGATCCGGCAAACCTCCCGCGGGGGTGCAAATTCCACGAAAGGTGCGGCCTCGGCGACGAGCGGTGCGAAACCGTCCGCCCGGAGCCATCCGTTATCGGCGGACATAGCATCTCGTGCCATCACCGCGGCGGCGGGGAGGCAAAAAACAATGCCGCCTGACGACTCCAGCGCAAGGCCGCTGCTCGAAACGGTGGGACTTAAAAAGTATTTCAAAGCGGGCGGCGGCATGTTGCACGCGGTGGATGACGTGAGCCTGTCCGTGCGCGAGGGGGAGACGCTCGGCATCGTCGGGGAGAGCGGATGCGGCAAGTCCACTCTTGGACGCGTCGTTCTGAGACTCATCGACTCGAGCGGCGGGGAGGTCCTGTACAGGGGGGAGAATATTTTAACGTACAGCGGAAGAAGGATGAAGGATATCCGCAGGGAGATGCAGATCATCTTCCAGGACCCGTTTTCAAGCCTGGATCCGCGCATGACGGTGTTCGACACGATATCGGAACCCCTGGTGGTCAACGGATGCGGCGGCGGCAAGGCCGCACTCGCGGAAAGGATATTGACCCTGATGAACACCGTGGGGCTGGCGGAGAGCTATATAAACACCTACCCTCACGAAATGGACGGCGGCCGCCGCCAGAGGGTCGGCATCGCTCGCGCTCTCGCCCTCAACCCCAAGTTCATAGTCTGCGACGAGCCCGTGTCGGCCCTCGATGTGTCAATTCAGGCGCAGATACTGAACCTCCTGATGGACCTGCAGGAGAAATTCGGCCTCTCCTACATGTTCATAACGCACGATCTGTCCGTCGTCAAGCATATCTCCACGGAGATAGCGGTGATGTATCTCGGTCAGTGCGTCGAGCGCGCGCCGTCCGAGGAGCTGTTCAAAAACCCGCTGCACCCGTACACCAAGGCGCTGCTTGCCGCTATTCCCGTGCCAAAGCTCGTCCAAAGGAAAAGAAGCGTGATCAGGGGCGAGGTGTCCGACCCGATCGATCCGCCGCTCGGCTGCCGTTTTTCGCCTCGCTGCGATTTTTCAAAGGAGGGATGCGTCGGGGAGAACATTCCCCTGGCCGGCGGCACCCACGCCGTGGCTTGCAGGCTGTACACGTAATAGATCTATCAATAAATTTGGAGGGATTGTCGTGAAAAAATTCATCGCGCTCACGTTGATGGTACTGATGCTGTCGTCCCCGGCAGGGCCGCTTTCCGCCGCCGAGAAGAGGGAGCTCGTGGTCGGAGTCGTGCAGGTGACCAATAACTTCGACCCATACGGGGCCTACGGCGACGAGGCTTATGGGCACATGCAGGTGTACGACACGCTGGTGAACAGGGACAAGGACGGCAGGATCATAGGCAGCGCGGCCGAATCGTGGCGGATTTCACCCGACGGCAAGACCTACACGCTCAAGCTCAAACGAGGGGTGAGGTTCACGAACGGCAGCGCGTTCGACGCCAAAGACGCCAAATTCAACGTGGACAAGGGCAAGGAGTCGCCGTACACGAACTGGGCGATGGCCGGGGTGGATAAATGCGAGGCGGTGGACGACAGCACGGTGCTGATAACATTGACGAACCCAGACATCAGCTTCATGGAAAAGCTCACGTGGCTCTATCTGGTCGACAAGGAGACGTATGAGGCCGCGGGCGGGGACTATGGGAAAACGGCCGAGACCACCGTCGGAAGCGGGCCATACAAGCTGGTGGAGTGGAAGCCGGGCGAGATGGCGCTATTCGAGGCAAACGAGGATTACTTCGCCGGGAAAGCCAAAATAGAGCGTGCGCGCTTCGAGTCCATGTCGGACGCGAACGCCGCGATAATCTCGCTTCAAACAGGAGAGACAGGGCTTTATATACACGACGTGCCCAGCATCTCCATAGCGTCTCTCTCCAAAAACGCGAACGTCAAGGTCACGAGCTATCCGTCCTACGTGTTCATGGACGTCCTGATGAACTGCGAAAAGGGGACGTTCGCGGACCTGAGGGCCAGGAGGGCCGTCGCCCTCGGCGTCGACCGCGAAAAGATGTTCCTCATCGGGACGGAGGGGCAGGGCGTCATAGTCGACTACCCGGGCGGGCCGGACTACACGGGTAACCCGAACACCAAGATCTTCCCTGAACGTAACGCGGACGAAGCGGCTGAAATCGTTAAGGACACGGGCCTTCAGGGAAAATCGATAACGATAAAGACGATGGACACCGACCCCTGGCCAAAACTCGCGACGGCGCTTCAGGACGATCTGAACAATATTGGCTTCGACGCCAAGGTCGAGATCCTCGACAACAGCACGTACAGCCAGGAGGTATGGCAGAACGGGAACTACGAGATAGCGATATCCCGCTACTGGTCCGGGACCAAGGACATGAGCGAGGTGATGAACCTCCTAGAGACCGGTCACAGCATGAACTTCTCACATTACTCGAACAGGGAGCTCGATCCGCTCCTTGTTGACGCCGCGGCGGTCTCCGACCCGGCGGAGAGGGCGAAAATTTATGAGAAGGCCGCCAGGCTCTTCTCGCCGGATTTCCCCCTCATACCGCTTTTCTACACCAACGGGAGCAGGGCGTACTCATCCGAGCTGTCCGTCGATGAGGGCAGCGTGCAGTACGACCGCATTTATTATTATAGCTGGAAGTGAGGCCGCAGACCGCCGGCATGACGAGGATCAAGATGGCGAAGGACTGCGCTTGGGAACAGGGGCGTCCTAGTTTTCGAGGAGAGGCCGCCCCGCGCCTCGTCCTTTTCGGACAGCTTGCTGTAAATCGGCGTTTCGCCGGCAAATCGGAAGGGGGAGAGAGAACTTGTCAGGCTATATAGCCAGAAGGGTGTTGATGTTGGTCCCGATGCTGCTCGCCATAATCTTCATCGTGTACGGCATCATGTCGCTCACGCCGGGCGACCCAGCCCAGCTCATACTCGGCACGAGGGCATCTCCTGAGGCGATAGCCGGCCTCAGACACGAAATGGGCTTCGACAAACCGTTCGTCGTCCGATACGGCGAATACGTCGCTAAGGCCGCGCGAGGCGACTTCGGCAACTCATGGAGGACCGGGAGGCCGGTGTTTCAGGTAATAGCCGGGCGCTTCCCGACGACGATAAAGCTCTCCCTGGCGGCAGTGGTCCTGGCGGTGCTCGTCGGGGTACCTCTGGGCGTCCTGGCGGCGGTGAAGCAGTACAGCATATTCGACGTGATAGGGACGACGATAGCGATGTTCATGGCGTCCATACCGGGCTTCTGGTTCGGGCTGATGGCCATACTCTTCTTCTCGCTCAAGCTGCGGCTCCTCCCGTCGAACGGAGCGGACAGCCTGAAGCACTACATCCTGCCCGCGGTTACGCTGGCCATCCCCGTCGCGGCATCGCTGCTCCGGCTCACCAGGACGACGATGCTGGAGACGATCCGCCAGGACTACATCAGGACGGCACGGGCCAAGGGGCAGACCGAGGGCAAGGTAATATTCCGCCACGCGCTCAAGAACGCGCTCCTTCCCGTCGTCACAGCGACGGGAATGGAGTTCGGCGGACTGCTCGGCGGAGTGGTCACGATAGAGACGGTATTCTCGATAAACGGCGTCGGGATGCTGATAATAGACGCCATTCGGATGAAGGACATACCCCAGGTCACGGGCTGCGCCATCTTCCTCGCCGCGTCGTTCATGATCCTGATGCTCTTCGTGGACATACTGTACGCGTATATAGACCCTCGCATAAAGGCGAGCTACCAGAAGATGAACTAACGGGGAGGCGCTGGCTGCAAATGGCCGAAACGGCCGGCAAACCGGCGTTCCAAAAAGCATGGGAGACGGTGGTGACCAGTACAGATGGAGGACATCGATTTCAACTCGCAAACGCGCAAAAAGAGCAGGAGGGGGGAGATATGGCGCAGGATGAAGAAGAACAGGATCGCTATGGTCGGTTTGTTCATCTTCTCCGCGATACTGTTGCTCACGATATCGGCGGATCTGATAACACCTTACGACAAAGCCATAACGGGCAGCCTGGCCGACCGGCTCACCCCTCCGTCGTCGAGCCACTGGTTCGGCACGGACAATTACGGCCGCGACATATTCGCCAGAATACTGCACGCGTCCCGGCGCTCGCTAGTGATGGGCATAGGGGCGGTGCTGGTTGGGATCACTCTGGGCGGGCTTCTGGGGGCGTGCGCCGGCTATTATGGGGGAAGGGTCGACTCCGTGATAATGCGCATAATAGACACGGTGATATGCATCCCGTTCATGCTGCTGGTGCTGGCGATAGTCGCCGCGCTAGGACCAGGACTGGTGAACGTCTTGATCGCCCTGATGATCTCCATGATACCCACCTACACCAGGGTGATACGCTCCGCCATCCTCACCGTAGTCGGCCAGGACTACATTGAGGCGGCTAAGTCGTGCGGCACGCCAAACCGGTGGATAATCTTGAAGCACGTGCTGCCAAACGCCATCGGACCCATAATCGTCCAGGCCACCATGACGGTCGGCACCATGATAATCTGGGCGGCGTCGACGAGCTTTCTGGGCATGGGCATTCAGCCGCCAGAGCCGGAGTGGGGCGCCATGCTCGCGGAGAGCAAGGACTACATGCTTACCGCCCCCTATATGGTGATGTTTCCCGGATTCGCTATAGCGCTGACGGCGCTCTCACTCAATCTGATGGGCGACGGCCTGCGCGACGCGCTCGACCCGAGGTTGAAGGACTGACCGATGGCTGAGCCGCAAACACCATTGCTCTCCATACGCGGCCTCGAGGTGCGGTACGAAACGGACGAGGCCATCACGCACGCGGTGAACGGCATCAACCTCGACATAAACGTCGGGGAGACGGTCGGCCTGGTGGGAGAGACGGGGGCCGGCAAGACGACCACCGCTCTCGCTGTCATGCGGCTTTTGCCGCATAGGACGGGCAAGATAACCGAGGGTTGCATACTGTTCCGGGGCGAGGACGTCCTGCGCAAGTCGAACGGCGAGATGCGCCAGATGCGCGGGGAGAGGATCTCCATGATATTCCAGGACCCCATGACCTCGCTCAATCCCACCATGACGATGGGCGAGCAGATACGGGAATCCCTCGAAATACACAACAAGGGCATGAGTGCGGCGTTGACGGATGCCCGCGTGGACGAGCTTCTGACAATGGTCGGCATACCGCCGCGCCGCAAGCATGAGTACCCGCACCAGTTCTCGGGCGGCATGAAACAGCGCATCGTCATAGCCATAGCGCTCGCCTGCCGCCCGGAGCTTTTGATAGCGGACGAACCGACGACGGCCCTGGACGTCACGATACAGGCGCAGGTGCTCGCGCTGATGAACGAGCTCAAGGAGTCCATGCGGACGTCGATGATACTAATCACCCACGACCTCGGAGTGGTCTCGGAGATGTGCGACAAGGTCGCCATAATGTACGCCGGCGAGATAATAGAGCGGGGCTCGGCCGACGACATATTGGACGACGGGCCCCATCACCCGTACACGGTCGGGCTCTTCAACTCGATACCGGACATCGAGAGGGAATCCAAGCGCCTCAGCCCGATCGCGGGCCTCATGCCCGACCCGGCCGCGCTTCCGGGCGGGTGCAAGTTTCACCCCCGCTGCGGCGATGCCGCGGATGCCTGCCGTTCGCTGGCGCCCCCGCCCTTCGTCTCCGGGGAACACATAATAGCCTGTCACAAATTCGGCTCTTCGAATGGGGGACGGATCTGATGGCGCCGCTGCTCAGGACAGTGGATCTGAAAAAACATTTCGGGGTTCGCGGCGGCACTCTGCACGCGGTCGACGGCATAAACATAGAGATAGAACGAGGGCACACCCTGGGGGTAGTAGGAGAAAGCGGATGCGGCAAGTCCACGCTCGGGCGGATAGTCCTCAGACTGCTGGAGCCGACCTCGGGCGAGGTCTGGTTCGAGGGGGAAGACATTTTAAGGTACAGGGCCGCCGAGATAAACAGGGTGAGACGCCAGATGCAGATCATCTTCCAGGACCCGTTTTCGAGCCTCAACCCGCGCATGTCGGTGTACGAGATAATAGCGGAACCCCTTCAGATGAACCGCGAGTGCGCCGGAAAGGAGATGGAGAGGAGAATCACGCGCTTGATGGACATCGTGGGCATCGCCAGGAGGTTCGTCAACTCGTACCCGCATGAGATGGACGGCGGGCGCCGCCAGCGCGTCGGAATAGCCAGGGCTCTCGCGCTGAACCCCAAATTCATCGTATGCGACGAGCCTGTATCGGCCCTCGACGTGTCGATACAAGCTCAGATATTGAACCTGCTCATGGACCTCCAGGACGACATGAGGCTCACGTATATGTTCATCACGCACGACCTGTCCGTCGTGAAACATATATCCGACGACATAGCCGTCATGTACCTCGGCCAATGCGTGGAGCGCTGCCCGTCCGACGAGCTGTTCCGCAACCCGCTCCACCCGTACACGAGGGCGCTCCTGGCGGCCATACCCTCGCCCAAGCACAGGAACGCCGGGAAACGCGCGCTGATAAGGGGGGAGGTCTCCGACCCCATAGACCCAAAGCCGACGTGCCGCTTCGCGCCAAGGTGCGAGGCGTGCTCGGACACATGCCTCGCCGGGGATACGCCGCTCGTCGAGCACGCCCCCGGACATTTCATCGCTTGTACGCTTTATCAAAAATCCAAAACAGATGGGAGTTGCTTAAAAGTATGAGAAAGATGTTTTTCGTTTGCTTGGCAGTTGTTCTGGCGGCAGGGGCCGTCCTCAGGGCGTCCGCCGCCGAGGCGGCGCCGAAGGAGTTCGTGGTGGGCATCCCCAAGATAACCGACAGCTTCGCGTTCTTTACCACCACCAACGGGTACGAGACGTTCAGCATGGCGCAGGTGTACGACACACTGGTCACAAAGGACGAGAACGGGCGCACCGTGCCCATGCTCGCGGAGAAATTCGAGATGTCCGACGACGCCAAGACCTACACGTTTTACCTCCGCAAGGGCGTCAAGTTCTCGAACGGCAAAGAGTTAAAGGCGAACGACGTCCGGTACTCCATCGAGCAGCTCATGACGTCCGCGTTCACGTCCTGGATATATGAGCCGCTCATCGACAAGATCGAGCTGACCGACGACTACACCGTGAAGCTGCGTCTCAAGAAGACGAGCGTGAGCTTCATAGAGTACCTCTCTAACGCGTACTACAGCGCGATATTGAGCGAGGAGGCGGCGAAGGAGTTTGGTGACAAATACGGCACGACGCCGGAGACGGTCGTCGGTACCGGTCCGTACGTCCTGAAGGAGTGGAAGTTCGGCGAATACTGCGTATATGAGGCGAACGAGAGCTACTACCTGGGCGCCCCGTCGATAAAACGCGCGAGACTCAAGGTCATAAGCGACGTCAACGCCGCGATAATCGCCCTTCAGACCGGGGAGATACACGCGTTCTTCGACGACATACCCGGGCTTTTCTACGACCAGATAGCGTCGGCCAAAAACGTCAAGCTCGCCTCGTTCCCCTCCACGATACTCTTCACGAGCTTCATGAACTGCCGCGGCGGCATATTCGCGGACCGCGGGATGCGGGAGGCGGTGGCCTACGCGACCGACCGCTCCATGATGCTGATAGTGGGAGCGGAGGGCAAAGGCGCCGTCGCGGACTACCCCGGCAACAGACAGGGGTACACCGAGGGCGACCCCGTGCTGAAGGACGCCTGGACATATCAGCCTGACATGGGGAAGGCGAAGAAACTGGTCGAGGAGGCGGGCATGGCCGGCAAATCGGTGCTGATCAAAACCTACGCCACCGACCCCTATCCCAAGCTCGCCACCATACTTCAGCAGTCCCTGACCCAGGCCGGGCTGGCGGCCGAGGTTCGCCAGATGGAGCGCAGCGCGTTCATAGACGAGGTCCTGGGCAAGGGGGATTTCGAGATACAGATTTGCCGCTGGGCGGCGGCCGGCAAGGACATCGACGAAATATTGGCCGGTTCCCTGCACACTGACAGCATCGGCGCGCCGGGGAACTGGAGCTTCTACTCGAGCAAGGAGATGGACTCCCTGCTCGACGCCGCCGCGGCCGAGACCGACCCCGGCAAACGCCGCGAGATCTACACCAACGTCGTGAAGCTATACGTGAAGGACATACCCGCCATACCATTCTACTACCCGAACGGCAGCAGGGCCTACTCCGACGCTGTGAAAGCCAAGGACAGCATGGTGGAATACAACAAGTTCTACGACTACGCGTGGGTCGAATAACCCAAGCAAAGAGAGGTTTTCATTCGCGCTGAAACAATGTTATCCAACTTCAGGCATTTGATTTCAAATTGTTATAAACAGCCGGGGAGCGGTTTTAAGGCCGCTCCCCGGCTGCGTGATGCCAATTCGCGGTCAACAGGCCGTTGCGGTTATCCAAACCTGTTTTAACGCTTCACCCTTCAGGCCTTTGATTCCAAATCGGCGTGACAAGGTCCGCACGGCGGCAGCTGCCCCCGTCAACCCGTGCGGGTCAGTCGATGGCTTGCCTTACCTTCTCCTTTTCCCGCGCATGATCAGCGCCGCCGCTGCCGCCGGACGGCTCCGACCGCTCCCTGACTCCCAAGATGACCGGGTCATAGATCGAGCCGGGCGTTTCGTCCCAATCGTATACGCCATCGTCCTTTATGCTTATGATAAAGAGGTACGTCTTTGCCTCTATCGTCTCGCCGCCAAGCGCTATGCGCCCCTCCTTGTCCGTTACGATGTAACTCCCGTCGCCGAGCCCGGAGACGCTCTCGACCCTCCGCAGCTCCTCTGCCCTCTTGTCCCTGTCGAGCTTCACCAGCGCTACGTCCCTTATCGCGTAATCGCCGGCAAAAGCGCTCATGTCCGCCGAGACGGGCTTCAGAACCACTATCGACCCTTCTTTCCCCGCCTCCACGTCAACGCTCACTATCGGGAACGCGACGGAGCTGTCAAGGTCTATGGAGGGCGCCCGCTCGCCGTCGGACTCGGCCTTCTCTATGGCCTCCCCTATCGCCTCCCTGTTCGCCACGAGCTCGCCGTCAACTATCACCGCCGGAGCGCCGCCGTCCTCCGGGTCCCCCGCCGTCAGGCCGATATCCGCGAGCTTGCCCTTCAGTTCCCTGTTGCTATCGATGTCGCTCTCGCTTATGCCGGACTGCTCCGCGGCCACGGAGACGCCCTCCAGGCTGCCGTTGCCGATGGCTGTGTCGATGGCTTCGGATATGGTCCCTGGAATCTCGTCTAGGATAGCGGGCTTTTCGGCCTCGTTACCGCCGGGCTCCTCCGGCGCCTCCGGAGCGGCGGCCCTTATCGTTATGTCCGGGAGCGTGCAGTACGTGCCGATTCCTCCCTCCGAGGCGTTTTGGCTTTCGGCTATTCCGTCCTGTTCCAATATCGTCCTGTGCCCGCCAAGAGGAAAGTTAGCGAACATCCCGGTCGGCATACTTCCCTCGGTCAGCCGCAGTTCCTCACCCGTCATCTCGACCTCGAACTTGTTTAGCTCGGGATCCGCTATGGAGTACTGGGTGCCCGCGCTCTCCACGTATTCGCCGGTGTCGGAGCGCTTGTAACGGACTCTGTTCGACGACGGGAACCCCGGGTTGTAAATGCCCGCTATCTTCGCGAGCTGGAGCTGCAGACCGTCGAAGCTGATCTCCGCCGTGTCCCCGACCTCGAGGAGCGAGCCTGGGTTAGTCTTGTTGGATATGTTGACCTTCACTCCCCGGACGTGCACGACGTGGTACTTCTTTACAACTCCCGAGCTGACCTCTATCACGCTCCTGCCCTCGTAGAGCTTGACCGTGAAGCCGCCGGCGGCGTCCGGCGACACCACTCCGTCGGAGTAGTCGTCCTTGGACCAGCCCTTCCCCCACACAAACTGGGAGCCGTCGTCCCTCAGATGGATCGGCCTGTGAACCCGGACCTTGACCTCGCCGCCGTCCTCGGTCGACGGCCTAAAGGCGTACTCCGCGTGATCGGTCCTCTCCCTGTCATAATAGATGGTGTCGTACTCGCGCTGGGTTATGTTCGTCTCGAGGCCGACGTCATCTGACGCGGCGAGCTCCTCTGGGCTCAGCACGTGGACGACTACGATGCCTGTGTCGATCGGGTTGATGGAGTTGAAATACTGCTCCTTGTCGGCGGGGCTGAGCGTGAAATCCTCAGAGCGCTGCAGCGAATAGTGCGTCTCCCCGTCCTCGCCGATAAAGGTCTGGTCGGGCTGACTGTACCAGACTATGGGGTCGTAGGCGTATTTGAGGACCGCCACGCCCGGGGCAAGCGCCTTCACCTCGTCGTAATAGCAGCCCATCCTGCCAGCCCAATCGCGGGATATCGCGCTCGTATCGCCGAAGACCTCTATGTGGTAATCGGGCTCGATGAAGTAGTTGGCTATGTCGCCCAACTGAGCCTGCCAGACGCGGATCGGCAGGATCTTGAACGTATCCCCCCGCTCCAGCGCGAGGTGCTGGGCGTCGTTGACGTTGAAGTACACGCTGTCGTAAAAATGCTTGCTCTCGTATGCCTCCCTGTACTCCGGGTCGATCCTCTCGGCGGGGACCGTGACCGTGAGCGCGCTTATGCTGCGCGACGGATTGACCGGCGCCACCTTTCTCAGGAAGCCGGTACCCCGCCCGCCCACCTCGTACTCGAAGTTGAGCTGAAGATCTTCCTCGTAGACGTCATATCCGTCTTCGTCGGTTTTTTTAGGAGACAGCTCCCTGTAAAACATGAATGGCAGAAAGCTCTTGCCGGCGCCCTTGGCGTAAACGCGGAGACCGGCCCCCGTCGTGACGCGGAAGATGTACTTGAGGTAGTTACTAGGAGAAATTGATTGATAATAGAGTTTCGATAAATTAGTATATAATAGAGAGCCTGTCGCAAAATTGCTAGGAAATGTATATTTACCCTCCACAACTCGGTAAAACTCATCCACAGGGGTTGCGACATACTTGTAACCCTCCTCGCCGAAGAGCGCGACGACGACATACCGATGCTCTAAATCCCCGCTTTTTGGAAAATCCGCGCTGGCTGGAGTCACCGAGTGCGGAGCTATTTTATCCCCCAAGAGGTCGTAAACTTCGATTTTGAACCCTGGTTTCTCAGGGTCGTGCGTCATTGCTCCTGAGGCCAATCGAAAAGTGGCGAGATAAAAAACTTGCGTCTCTGGGGTATCCTTCACAACGAAAGTGCCCCTTCCCGTGACAGTGTGTCCGCCCTGACCCCCCGGCCTGTAGGAGAGCTCGAATGAGTCCACCCCCGGATCACACGTGAATGTGGCTGTTTTGGCGGCACTAGCGCCAGAAAAAGAATTTCCCGTAATGTCATGCGACACCGGGAATTGTGCCGGGTCGACCAGCCCTCCCTCGGCACCCTTGCCGTTGTATATCGATAATTTCAAGTTAAGTGGATTTTCAGGAGTAAGTACCTCATCACCTAAAGAAACCCCCCAAATATTTCCTAACGCGCCGACGCCTACATTTGCAATACTATACATAAATTTAACTGTAACAGCGAAAGCCGCGTTCGGCAACAGCAAAAACGCGAGCAACGCTGCGCAGAACAGAGACAGGCGAAAATTTTTGCCGCTCACCCTTCATCCTCCTCCTCAATCCTTCATGATAATAGTTCAAACGGCGGGCGAGGCTGATTGAAACAACCCAGCCCCGCCCGCAACCGACCCTTCCCTATCTGTATATAATGTCGGGGAAGTAGGAGTGGTACATCTTAAAATCGTCGTAGTCGCCTATCGCGAAGATGGCGAGCGCGTCCTCACCCAACCGATAGTCGTCATACCCGACGTACTCGCTGACGTTGTCTCGCGTGAACGTGCCGCTGCCGCTCGGGTAATACACGGCGTACAGCCAGCCCTCCCCGCTGCCTGGGACATGGGTTACGCCGTTCATGTCCACGATGTCGTTTATCGTCTGGGTCTGGCTGAATTTGTGATAGGTCGAGATGACGTATGGGGCGGAGAGCGTGCCGTGCGCCACAGCGTCGAGCGGCGTCGGGTACGACCTGCCGTAGTCGCCTGGGACGGTGTCGTAGTCGTCGTTGCCGTTCACGACCTCGAACGCGCCGGCCGCGAAGTAGCTGGTCGTAGTCGGATCCGCGTCGTAAAACTCGATGCGGATGCCGTTCACCGTACCGGAGTCGGGATGGGCGTAATCCGTCCCGACGAACGAGAAGCTACCATTAGCGCCGGACGTCGGGTCGCCAGCCATCCAACTGTCCGGGCCCACCGAATTCGCATTGTTGCGCGCGAGCACATATAGGGCAAAGCCGCTGCCGGTCGGGGATATGTCAGCCGAGTAAGTGGCCGTGAGTATCTCCCCGTTTTGCATCCCCGGCGTACTCTGAGCCCATTGCAGAGACAGCGCCTCCTGCGCGGTCGGGAAGCCCTCGAGCACAAAATCCCCGCTCGCGTCTTCGACCACCTGAACTATCTCCAATGGAAAATCTTCTGAAACTCCGAGATCTGCCGTATACGTGTTTGGCCGGGCCGTCCCGGAAGTCCAGAAGTCAGCCAACCCCACCACGTCCCCGGCCGCCGCGAAGGCGGCCCCAAACGTCGCCGCGACCATCAAGATCGCGAGAGCCATTGCGGTAAAGATACGCTTCATAACTTTAACGTTCCTCCTATTTTTAATGTCGATGCCGCTCCTCACGGCGTCCCCGCGTTGACTCGGGACGCCCGCCGAAAAACACTCTTCGTCAATCATCCTACCACCCCTTTCTAAACCCAGTCACCATGCGAGCACGCGTCAACAGCGCGAGCGCCCGCACGCCCAAAATACCTCCCGCGGCATGATGCGTGATGCGAGGGCGCGAAAGGCCGCCAGCGAGAAAACACCCCGCCGTGAGACGCGCGAAAAACGTATATAATAAATAATAAGAGGAAAGAAATTTTATCTCGGGAGAATGGAGCGCCGCACCGCCGCGCGTCTCCTAGAAGACGGCTATTGGATGAGAGTATGTATGTATGTATGTATGTATGTATGTATGTATGTATGTATGAGGGTGCCCGATCCAAATCATGTGCGCATCAGTAAAAACCACTATTCTCACCTCCTCGCTCGTCTGGGTCAAAGAGCGCGAACCAACAGCGCCCACGCCACGCGCGGCCCGCTTCATGCCAATATCCGATGCTCGGCTGCGTGGGAGGATGCTCCTCTTGGTCGATGAGCGAAACACAAAAAGAGACCCTCACATACGCGTGAAGGTCTCCCGTCGCTCTTCGGCTCGCCGTCCCGTGACGGCCACGTGTGCAGGGGCAACGCATCGCGCGTTCATCCCCGCGGGTCTCCTGGCTCTCGTTCCTCCTACTCCCACGCCTTCCCGCCCATTACGGACAGTGGCACGTTACAATAGTGGTTTCGTCCCGATTACAGTGGCGCGGCCGCTTCGGCTTTCAACCGAATTCCTCTCGCCGGGATGTCTCGTTGCGCCATGAGTTCGCCCCTCTGGGCTTCCCCATGACAACCCCATTATACATCCACCCTCCTCCAACTGTCTATAACAAAATCAAAAATAAAATTTCGCAAATGAGCGATCGCGCAAGAGTCCGTCTAATATCTTTTCAATAGCAAAGACACAAACGCCAGTTTACCGCGTATGCTTTGACCATTTATATAATACATCACGGACAAGAGTTTTTAGGCAGGCCCTTAACGCGGGGAGCCGGGCGAATGGAACCCGGCTCCCCGAAGAGCAAAGAAAGGGGTAAATATGGTCGCTAAAACATTGTGGCAAGCAATGTTAAAGCCAAAATAAAGAGGGAACCGCATCGATGCGCGGCCCCCTCCAATAACCTTGGAAGATGACGTTTGTGCCCGCGCACCGTCATGTATCTTGCCTCGAAATCTGTCTCCTGGCTCTCGTTCGTCCTACTCCCGTGACTTCCCGGCGTGTCATCCATGCCAGTGTCCTTGCGGTTTCGTCCCGATTACAGTGGCGGGGCCGCTCCGGTCTCTCACCGGATTCCTGTTTATTTCGAGGGTGTTGCGTATTCTTTTGTTGAGCGAATATTACAACAAACGGATAGTTCTGTATATAGCGATCTGGCGAATTTAAGGGACCATTTGCCGTTGGATAAAAAATAAGACCCCGATGTGATGTCATCGAAGTCTTGTATTTTAAGAATATGCTCTGGTTGGAATTTATCCAGCTTCAGCTCCGTTTAATCGGCGTTTACCCTTGTCAATCATCGACCAGCGGGCAAAATCTCGCTGGAGAAGTAGCGGGCAGGGCTCAAACTGGCTTGCCCGCCGCAAAGTTCATTCCTCGCCGGAGCCGCGCGTCCTAGCAGTGCTTGCCCTCGATCAAGATGTTCTCCTGCTGTTTCTTGAACGCGGCTATGAAGATGCTGAAACACTCTATCTCCTTCGCGTCGAGCGACTCCGGGGCGCGCTTGTAATCCTCGCGATGGCTCATCTCGAAGCACCGCTCCAGCGCCTCCGTGAGCTTGGAGAGATGATTCTCGCTGAAAGCCACAGCGGCAGGGGTGTCGTATGGCATCCGGCGTATCGTCTCCAAAACCATGTCGGCGAAGTCGCAGATCTCCAGTATCTTCTCACGCAGACGGGGCTTTCGCACCATCGCAGCCATGGAGCGGGCGGCGCCGACTTTGGCCGCGCCCTCGAACGCGGCGCTCGACTCCCTTCTCGGCGAGTTCTTGGGTATCTTCGACTTGAACTCCTTCCTCGAGATGTTGAGGTTGTGCGCCTCCCGCAAGATCGCCATTGCCCGCTCGTCGTCCAGACTCTTCCTCTTGTCCAAGTCGTAAACCAACGCTATCGGAAGGATCACGAGCATGAGCGCCGCCACATACGCCGGCGCCATTTCATCGGCACCGAGAAATTTCGAAAGCGCGAGCAGCACCCCTGTTCCAAACAAAAACGCCAACGCAAACTTGTTCACCGCAATTCACCTGCCTGTATGGCTGTCCATCATAATTGAGGTTCGCTTAAAGTCCCCCAGAAACGCCCGTCGTCCGCTCCCCCACACTCCCGGCATCAGGGGCACGAGCGGCACTCCTCCGATGATTTTAAGCATTTTGGCGCAATGATGCAACGTCAATTACCCCCACGGCCACCCGGGGTACCTGCCAATCACGTCGCCGAAGCGGCTGACGAGCGCGTTGCCGGCAAACAGCGCCAGCACCGAGCCCGCGGCGAGGAACGGACCCATTGGGATTGCGTCGCGCCGCTTGAGCTTCTTCACCGCCATCAGCGGCAGCACCACGACGCCGCCGACTACGAAGCCCAGGTAGAGCGACAACGCGCAATACTTCCACCCCACAGCGCCGCCTATGCCCAGCATCAGCACCGCGTCACCCCAGCCCATGCCGCCCCTGCTCACCACAATTATAGCGGCAATGAAACAAAAACCCAAGGCTCCGCCCAGAAGGCCGTCGAGGACAGCGTTCCATCCCCCCGCCATCCGCATCAGCAAACCCGCGACGCCGAGCGCTATCGCCCACACGTCGTATATGTATCCGTTCTCGATGTCGGTCAGGGAGTTAAATAGAGAGAACCACAGAACCGCGACGGACACAGCCAGTGCCGGGCTCACCCCCCATCTCCAGAAGAGCGCCGCTGTAAGGGCGGCCGAAACCATCTCCGCCGCGAAGTGCCTGGGCTTTATTGCGGCCTTGCAGTAGCGGCACTTGCCCGCCAGCATGAGGTATGAGACTACCGGCACGAGATCCGCGCTCTTTAGAGCCGTCCCGCAGTTGTCGCACGCCGACCGCGCCCTCCCCCACCACTTCTTCCCCGCCGCGGTGCGCATGGCCACGGCGTTTATGAACGAACCTGCGCAGGCGCCGACCGCGAACGCGAGCGTTGCCGCTATAATGTCATTGTAGTTCGCGTAAGCCATTCCCAAAATACCCCCAAGAGGAGAGATTGACGTGCCAATAATCCAAGTGAACTTGCTGCAAGGCCGTTCCGCCGAGGCAAAGCGCAAATTCGCCGCCGGCGTGACCCAGCTCGCCTGCGACTGTTTCGGCGTCAAGGCATCCCAGGTGCGCGTGATGCTGAACGAGATGAGCCCCAACAACTACGCCATCGCTGGGCGCCTTGTCTCGGACGGCGACGGCAAAAGCTGATCTTTTAAATCGGCGAGACCCAAAAACCGGCGATATTATAGCATCTATCGGCACACCGCGACGATGAGGCCAGCGCGTTTTTTGCGGCGAATGATATGGCAGGCGGGGGCGTTCGCAAATCGGGATAAATTTTCGCATCGCCAATAATGTATAATGGCGCCCAGCTATATCGACGGGAGGCGATGCGGTGAGTCTGACGGAGGACGGCAAGAGGGTCCTATTGGCTGACGCCATGCTTGTCATGGTGGCGTTCATATGGGGGGCGGGCATATCGATATCGGCGGACCTGGTGCGCACCCTCTCCCCCCTGTGGAGCTGTGCCCTGCGATTTTCGGTCTCCGGCGTCGCCGTATCGCTGCTCTGCGCGTCGAAGATACGGCGTGCGACGATGTACGAGTGGAGGTGCGGGATGGCTCTGGCATTTTTTATCGTGAGCCAGTTCTCATGCATGAGCTTCGCGCTCTTCTACAGCACCGCCAGCAAGCAGGCGTTTTTCATCGGCAGCTCGGTGCTGATGGTTCCGTTCCTCGCATGGGCGGTGAACAGGACGAGGCCTCACCCCGCGGTGTTCGCCGGGGCGGCGCTCGGCACGGCGGGGTTGATGACGATGGGCTTCACCCCCGGGATGCGCTTCAACTTAGGGGACCTGCTGAACTTCGCCATGTGCCTCATATGGGCCGCGCAGGTCATAGCGGTAGAGCGCATCGTCAAGAAAATGGACCCTACAAGCCTCGTCGCGCTCCAACTCCCGCTCGCCGGCGCCGTGCTGCTGGCCTTCGCGTTCATGTTCGAGGGCCCTATGGACATACTCTCGATACAGGGAGCCACGTGGGGAGAGATTTTCTTCATGGGGCTCGTCAGCACGATACTCTGCTTCATACTCCAGACGAAAGCGCAGAAGAACACCACCGCGTCGCACGTGGCCATAATATTGGCGCTCGAATCCGTCTTCGGCTACATCATATCCGTGCTGTCGGGACAGGACCCGTTCATCGCGCAGGGGGCGATCGGAGGCGTTATGATAACGCTGGGCGTAGTCGTCTCTGAAACCGAGACCATAAAGAACCGCTGATTTTGGCGCGAACGAGGGGGCATCGTCCGCGATGCCCCCTCGCCGTCCTCTTTGACGCGGGCGCTAAAACAACTGTTTGGCCTGGCTCATGCCGTTGCCGCCCTCTCCCGCGCTCTGTCGTAATCGTATTGCAGGGCGTCATAGCCCTCCTCTCCCGTGCTTACTCTGATTACGTTCTCCACGTTGTACACGAAAATTTTACCGTCGCCCGGCTCTCCGGTATAAAGCGCCGCTTTCACGGCGTCAACCACTTTTTGCACCGGCACCTTGCTCACGACTGTCTCTATCCGCAACCTGTCCTGCAACGTCTTCTCCATGCGCGCGCCGCGGTAGAACTCGCTCTTGCTCTTCTGGGCGCCGCAGCCAGTGACGGGCGTCACCGTCAGGCCGGTTATGCCTATTTTGTTGAGCGCGTCCTTGAGCGCGTCCATCTTCTTGGGGTCAGCGAATATCTCCACCTTGGTCATCTTGTGTTTCCTGGACGCCGCCCCTTCATCCGAGGCATCCGCCGCCGCGCCGGGGATCCGTGACTTCAAGTTGCCGGCCTCCGCCATCTTGGCCTTCACAAAGCTGAAGGACTCAGCGGAGAGCGGCATGAAGTCCGCATAGCTGCTCGCGATCGCGTGCTCGCGTATGTCAAGCCCCTCCATCTCCTCGTCCTTCGACACGCGAAGCCCGGTCACGGCCTTTATCAGGGAGAACACAACGGTCATTGATGACGCCGTCCAGAGGGCCACCGCCAGCACTCCGAGCGCTTGCGCCATCACCATGCCAGCTCCTCCGCCGTAAAAGAGCCCGCCGTCGAGCGCGAAGAGCCCCGTCATTATCGTCCCGGCGGCGCCGCACAGCCCGTGAACCCCTATGGCCCCCACCGGGTCGTCGACCTTCATCTTCTGGTCGATGAATTCTATGCCAAAGACGAGGATGAACGCCGATATGGAGCCGATCAGAAGGGCGCCCACCGGGCTCACGGCGTCGCAGCCGGCCGTTATCGCCACCAGGCCCCCGAGCGCGCCGTTGAGCGTCATAGAGACGTCCGGCTTACCGTAGCGCACCCACGTGATCAGCATCGTCACGTCAGCCGCCGCCGCCGCCGCGATGTTGGTGTTGAATATGACGCTGGACATCGAGACCAACGCCTCGTCACCGGTGGCCGACAGAGTCGAGCCGCCGTTGAAGCCGAACCACGCGAACCACAGTATGAATACACCAAGCGCGCCCAGCGTGAGGCTGTGTCCCGGTATGGCGTTCGCGCGGCCGTCGGGATCGTACTTCCCCACCCTGGGTCCTAGCATGTAGGCACCGACCAAAGCCGCCACTCCGCCCACCATGTGAACCGCCGTCGAGCCGGCGAAATCATGAAAACCGAGCTTGGAGAGCCATCCGCCGCCCCATATCCAATGGCCGGATATCGGGTAGATGACCGCGCTTATCATGAGGCTGTAGATGCAGTACGCCGAGAACTTCGTACGCTCGGCCATCGCCCCGGAAACTATGGTCGCCGCCGTGGCGCAGAAGACGGTCTGGAAGATGAGGAACGCGCTCGTGTGGACGGTCGTGTCGTAGCTGCCCCTTACAAAGAGGTCCGGCTGCCCGAATATCCCCCAGATGTCCCCTCCGAACATGATGCCGAATCCAATTATCCAAAAAACCACCGAGCCCAGCGCGAAATCCATCAAGTTCTTCATGATGATGTTCCCGGCGTTCTTCGCCCTGGTGAAACCGGTCTCCACCATTGCGAAACCCGCCTGCATGAAGAACACCAATATCGCGCCCAATAATACCCATATCGTGTCTACCGATGAAAACATATCTCAATGCCTCCCTCCGCTATGGAAATCCCGATGCCGACCCTCGATGCCCTTCAGTGACATGCCGCCATTCATCACACCCCCTCGTTGTGTATTTTTCGCGGTGAAATAAAAATTTGTACAGAACCAATTAGGGAATTTTACCCCGCAAAATTTTATTGTCAAGTATTTCCCCAAAAAGTATGTTTAAATTTATTATATATTAGCATAATATGAATAATTAATCTGTTTATACATATACATTACCTTATTAAGCATATAATACGATCCCGCCGCAGCTATGGCGTGTATACGTATACATTATAAATTTATTTCTCTTATTGCGGTCTTTCTGTACCACGTGATAAAATCAACCGCATATTTTTTTTAATTTTCTGAATAAACTAAAAAAGGAGTGGCGCACTATGAAGGGGCTTTATGATCCCAAGTTCGAGCATGACGCGTGCGGCATCGGTATGCTTGCCGACATAAAGGGGAGGAGGTCTCACTCGCTCGTCAAGAACGCGCTTGCGGTGCTGATAAGCCTTAGCCACAGGGCGGGGGTCGGAGCGGACCCGGACACGGGGGATGGGGCCGGCATCCTCATGCAGATACCTCACAGATTCTTGAAGCGGGTTTGCGCGGACAGGAGGATAGACCTACCGGACGAGGGGGGGTATGGGGTGGCCATGATATTCTCCTCGCCCGACGCGGCCCGCAGGGAGAAGACGCTCAGGATTTTCGAGTCCGTCATAAACTCCGAGGGGCTTGAACAG
Organism: Synergistaceae bacterium; assembly: GCA_031269245.1. GTDB lineage: Bacteria > Synergistota > Synergistia > Synergistales > Synergistaceae > JAIRKI01. Next base: position 29,310 of record JAISZL010000032.1, read on the forward strand.
ATCGGGGTCAGGCCCGTGCCCACGCACCCGGACGCCGTCGGGCGCCTCGCGCGCGACGTCTGCCCAGCCATCAGCCAGGTGTTCATCAAGCCGCCGGGCGGCATGAGCAGGGAGACATTCGAGCGCAAGCTCTACGTGATATCGAAGCTAGCGGTCGCGCGGATACGCAACGTGAAGTACATGGGCTCAGATCCCTATTTTTACTTCGCGAGCATATCGTCGCGCACAATCGTCTACAAGGGGATGCTCATACCCCGCCAGATAGACGAGTTCTACCTCGACCTTAAGGACGAGGACGTGGAGTCGGCGATCGCGCTGGTCCACTCGCGCTACTCCACCAACACCTTCCCGAGCTGGGAAAGGGCGCACCCGATACGGCTCCTCGTGCACAACGGGGAGATCAACACCATCCGGGGAAACGTCAACTGGATAAAGGCGCGGGAGTCGCTGCTGGAGTCCGACAAGTACGGGGACGACCGCAAAAAAATCATGCCGGTCATCAACGAGGACGGCAGCGACTCGGCTATGCTCGACGACTTCCTCCAGTTCATGATGAACGCGGGATACAGCCTCCCCCACGCGCTGATGATGGCCATCCCAGAGCCGTGGGAGCGAGACGGCTCCATGAACCCCGACAGGCGGGCCTTCTATGAGTACAGCAGCTGCCTGATGGAGCCGTGGGACGGGCCCGCGGCTATCGCGTTCACCGACGGGGAGGTCGCGGGCGCGCGGCTCGACCGAAACGGCCTGCGCCCGTCGAGGTATTGCGTGACGCGCGACGACACTCTGATCCTCTCCAGCGAGGTAGGGGTGCTGCCCATCCCGGAGAGGAACATCGTCCGCAAGGACAGGCTTCGCCCTGGCAGGATGCTCCTCATAGACACCAGGGAGGGACGCATAATCGAGGACGACGAGATAAAGTCCCGCGTCGCCTCGGAGGCACCGTACAGGAAGTGGGTGGAGGAGAACATACTGGAGCTCGACAACCTGCCAGTTCGTCAGGGGGTCGGCGAGCGGTGGCACGACATAGTGAGGGACAAGCGCCCCAAGAACGCTACGGCCCTTCACGATCAGGTGCTGTTGAAGAACCTCATCGGCCTCAAGTCGCTCTTCGTGGCCACGGAGAACGCGGGGCTGGAACCATGCGCTCTCCTGGAGGCGGAGAAGATCTTCGGCTACACCTGGGAGGACCTGCAGCTCACGCTGAAGCCGATGGCGGAGAACGGGGAGGAGCCGATAGCTTCGATGGGCACTGACGTTCCCCTGGCGATTCTGTCGGAGAAGCCGCAACTCCTTTACAACTATTTCAAACAGATGTTCGCGCAGGTGACAAATCCGCCGCTCGACGCGCTCAGGGAGGCCAACGTCACCTCGTCCTCGGTGCAGTTCGGCAGCGAGGGGAACATGCTCGATCCCGGACCGTGGAACTGCCGCATGATACGCCACCATACGCCGGCGCTCTCCGACAACGACCTGCTCAAGCTGCGGAACATCGACGAGAGGGGGTTCCGGTGCGTGTCGCTCCCGATGCTCTTCAACAACAGGCTGAAGGACGGCCTGCGGAAATCCCTGGACAACCTCTTCCTCGCGGCGGACGTGGCGATAGAAAGCGGCTACAACCTCATCATCCTCTCCGACCGCGGGGCGGGCGAGTTCAGGATACCCATCCCGGCGCTCCTGGCGACCGCCGGCCTGCACCACCATCTGATACGCGGGAGGACGAGGACGAAGGTCAGCATAATCATCGAGAGCGGCGAGCCGCGGGAGCCCCACCACCTGGCGGCGCTGGTCGGATACGGGGCGGACGCGGTGAACCCATACCTGTCTTACAGGATCATACGCGACATGGCCTCGCGCGGCTCCATAAAGTGCGCCAACGCAGGGGAAGCGCTGGACAACTACATGCGCGGGCTGACCAAGGGGCTCATCAAGACCATCTCCAAGATGGGCATCTCGACCGTCCGCAGCTACCAGGGCGCTCAGATATTCGAGGCGCTCGGCGTGAGCGAGCAGGTCGTCAGCGAGTACTTCACCGGGACAACCACCCGCATCGGCGGGGTCACGCTCGATGAGATCGAGGGGGAGAGCCGCGCGCGGCACAGGAACGCCTTCGATTCCATAAAGATAGGCAGCCCGCTGGAGGCGGGGGGCGGCTTCAAGTGGAGGCGCGACGGCGAGCATCACCTCTTCAACCCGGAGAGCATATACTACCTCCAGCGATCGTGCCGCACGGGGGACTACGACATGTTCAAGAAATTCTCGGCCAAGGTGTCGAGCCGCTCCGACGTCCTGAAGAATATAAGGAGCCTCTTGAACGTCGTGACGCGGGGCAAGCCCATATCCATCGAGTCGGTCGAGCCCGTCGAGAGCATCGTGACGCGGTTCAAATCAGGCGCCATGTCCTACGGCTCCATCAGCCCGGAGGCGCACGAGTGCATCGCCATCGCGATGAACCGCCTGCGCGGCAAGAGCAACTGCGGCGAGGGGGGTGAGATACCGGAGCGCGCGATACCTTTCGAAAACGGGGACAGCTCCTCGAGCGCGATAAAGCAGGTCGCCTCCGCCCGCTTCGGCGTGACGATAGGCTATCTGAACACGGCGGCGGAGATACAGATCAAGATGGCGCAGGGCGCGAAGCCCGGCGAGGGCGGGCACCTGCCCGGGACCAAGGTCTATCCGTGGATAGCGCGGGCCAGGAACTCGACGCCGGGGGTGGACCTGATCTCACCGCCGCCGCACCACGACATCTACTCCATAGAGGATTTGGCGCAGCTCATACACGACCTGAAGTGCGCGAACAGACACGCCCGGATAAGCGTCAAGCTCGTGTCGGAGGCGGGGGTCGGCACCATCGCCGTGGGAGTAGCCAAGGGCCTCGCGGACGCCATCCTGATCAGCGGATACGACGGGGGGACAGGGGCCGCCTCGCGCGGCAGCATCAGGCACGCGGGGCTGCCGTGGGAGCTGGGGGTCGCGGAGGCGCACCAGACGCTTCTCCTGAACAACTTCCGCAACCGGATAACGCTCGAGACCGACGGCAAGTTGCTCACGGGTAGAGATGTCGTCATAGCCGCGCTCCTCGGCGCCGAGGAGTTCAGCTTCGCGACGCCGGTGCTGATCGCGCTGGGGTGCGACATGATGCGCGTCTGCAACCTCGACACCTGCCCGGTGGGCGTGGCAACGCAGAACCCGGAACTACGGAAAAAATTCAGCGGCAGGCCCGAGTACGTGGAGAACTTCATGCGCTTCCTGGCCCAAGAGGTGCGCGAATGGATGGCGCTGATCGGCGCGCACACGTTCAACGACCTGATAGGCCATGTCGAGCTGCTGCGCGTCAAACACAGGATAAACAGCGAGAAGGCGCGCACCGTCGACCTGTCCGGGCTGCTATTCCAGCCATCGTCGATCGAGAGGAGGGAGGACCGCTACTTCCACTTCCCTCAGAAGCACGCGCTCAAGGGATCCCTGGACAGGAACACGCTGATACCCCTCTGCTTCCCGGGGCTTGACCTCTCGGAGAGGATCACGTCGAGGCTCGCGATCAACAACACCAACAGAGCCGTCGGCGCGATGCTCTCCGGCGAGATAACACGAAAGTTCGGCGCAAGCGGTCTGCCGGACGACACGGTGCACCTGACCTTCGACGGGTCGGCGGGGCAGAGTTTCGGGGCGTTCCTCACGCACGGCGTCACCCTGGAGCTGCACGGGGAGGCGAACGACCACGTGGGCAAGGGCCTGTCCGGCGGACGGATCGTCATAATGCCGCCCGACGACTCCAACTCATCGCCGGACAACGTCATAATAGGCAACGTCGCCCTCTACGGCGCCACCGCCGGAGAGGCATACGTCAGGGGCGTCGCCGGCGAGAGGTTCTGCGTGCGAAACAGCGGCGCCACGGCGGTCGTCGAAGGGGTCGGCGACCACTCCTGCGAGTACATGACGCGCGGGCTGGCGGTCATCCTCGGCCCCACCGGGAGGAACTTCGGCGCCGGCATGTCCGGTGGGATCGCCTACGTCTACGACCCCGAAGACCTGCTGGCCGGCAGCTTGAACCGCGGGCTGGTCCGCATGACGACACTTGACGAGGAGGACGAGGAGACGCTGCGAGACGCGCTCTCGCGCCACCTGCTCTACACCGGCAGTATCAGGGCGAGCGACATCCTGGGTGACTTCAAGTCGTGCGCCGGGTCGTTCGCCAAGGTGATCCCGGGCGACTACCAGAAGGTCCTGGACGCGATGCGCGCCGCCGCGAAGAACGGCGCGCGGGGCGACGAAATAGCGCTGTCGGTATTCAACGCCGTGACGAACGGTAAAGCGGAGGGCAGAAAATATTAGGAAGCGCTGATCGGACAATATAGTCGAAACGGCATTTCAAGCGTTTTCTTAAAATAATAAAGACAATTTTATAGGGGGAGGACACCACTTATGGGAAAGATCACTGGCTTCATGGAGTATGAGAGGGCGGAGACACCCCACAGGCCCGTTCGGGAGCGGATCCGCGATTATTCGGATCTGACGGCCCGTGCCGATTTTGAGACAATAGCACGCCAGAGCGCGCGGTGCATGAACTGCGGCGTATCGTTCTGCCACGCCGGCATCCTGGTCGACGGCGGGTCCATAGGCTGCCCGCTCGGCAGCCTCATACCCGAGATCAACGACCTCGTCCACGTCGGGGATATAGAGGGGGCCTACGAGCGCATGTCCCTGACGCACCCGTTCCCGGAGTTCACGGCCAGAGTGTGCCCCGCGCTCTGCGAGGGCTCCTGCACGCTCGGAGAGCACGAGCCTCCGGTGACGGTGAGGGACATAGAGCGATACGTCATAGATTCCATGTTCGAGAGCGGCAAAGTACACCCGCGAACCCCGAGGGCGCGCACCGGGCGCGGGGTCGCGGTGGTGGGCTCCGGCCCCGCTGGGCTGGCCTGCGCCGACATGCTGAACCGGCTGGGGAACAGCGCGACGGTGTTCGAGCGCTCCGACACACCCGGTGGGCTGCTGATGTACGGCATACCCAACATGAAGCTGGAGAAATCCGTCGTCCTGAACAGGATCAGGATAATGACGGAGGAGGGGGTCAACTTCGTCACCGGCTCCGAGGTCGGTTTCGACATGCCTATAATAAAGCTGACGAGCGAATACGACGCGGTCGTGCTCTGCTGCGGAGCGGCGAGCGAGCGGAGGCTCGACGTCCCTGGCGCGAACCTGAGGGGCGTCCGCACGGCGATGGAATTCCTGGCCGAGGCCACGAGAAACGTCCTCGGCCTCGGTGCCTCGGGTGACGCGGGCCTGAACGCGCGCGGCAAGAACGTCGTGATCGTCGGCGGCGGCGACACCGCCACGGACTGCGTTGGGACCTCCATCCGGCAGGGGGCGAAAAGCGTCGTCCAACTGGAGATACTGCCCTCCCCGCCATACGAGCGCGCACAGGACAACCCGTGGCCGCTCTGGCCCAGGGTCATGCGGACGGACTACGGGCAGAGCGAGGCGATAGAGCTGTTCGGTGAGGACCCGAGGATATTTTCGACGACGGTCCAGGAGATAAACGGCTCCGGGCACGTGACGTCGGTGACCTCGGTGGGTGTCGAGTGGATATCGAGGGAAGGCGGCGCGATCCCTCGCCCGCTCTCCGGCACGGAGCGCAAGATACCGGCGGACCTCGTCCTCCAGGCGATGGGCTTTATCGGCCCTGAGAGGGACCTGACGGACCAACTGCAACTGGAGATGTCCCCCGCCGGCACCGTCTCGACGGACGGAGGATACGAGAGCAGCCTGCCGACCGTGTTCGCCGCGGGCGACATGAGAAGGGGCCCGAGCCTCGTGGCGTGGGCCCTGATGGAAGGACGCGAGGCCGCCGTGGCGTGCGATAGGCGGCTCAACGGCAGTAGGGAGTGATATATGCTGGACTGCTGGATGCGCTGCGCGTTAAACGAGTTAAAAATGTTAAAAATTTGACATTTATTGCCGCATTACATAATATTTGCACATCAGCGTCACCACTAAAGGGCGAATCAGCCCGAGGCGGAGGGGGAATGGTTTGCCTCATGGAATCTTACAACTTCGAAAGGGCGCTCTCGTCGATGGCCCGCGAGCGATTGGAGGTCTCCGAGATAGGGGAGATGATAAGGCTCGTCATAGCGCACGGGGCGATATCGTTCGCGGCCGGCGAGCCGTCGGCGGACCTGGTGCCGTCGGCGCTGCTAAAGGAAGCGTTCGCGGACGTGTTCGACGACCCATCCCAGCTCGGGTACGTCGGCTCCGTGCTGGGGCACGTCGGATTGCGCGAGTGGATCGCCGGGTGGATGCGCGGCGATGGGCTGCTCCCGGACTGGGCCGGGGCGCGGGACATAATGATAACGTGCGGCTCGCAGGAGGGCATAAGCCTCGCGGGCGAGGCGCTGATCGACCCGGGCTCCTACGTGCTGGTCGAGAGCCCCACATACATGGAGGCGCTGCTCTCCTTCAGAAAGCAGGGGGCGGTGTGCGTCGGCGTGCCCACCGACGAGGACGGTATAGTCGTCAGTGAGCTGGAGGACATCCTGAGGCGAAAGAGAGCGCGCTTCCTCTACACCATCCCGAACTTCCAGAACCCCAGCGGGAACACCTCGTCCGCGGCGCGGCGGCGCGAGGTCCTAGACGTCCTGCGCGGATACGACGTGCCCGTGATAGAGGACGACCCGTATCACTACCTCAGCTACGACGGAGGCACCCCGCCGACTTACATCAGTCTCTCCGGCGACGACAAGCGCGTCGTGTACCTCGGCAGCTTCTCCAAGATCGTGGCGCCCGGGATCCGCTGCGGATGGATGGTTGCCCCCGACTCTCTGATGAGCAGGATATCCGCGCTCCGAGTCAACGCGTGCCTCGACCTGCCATCCGTGCTTCAGCGCGGGCTGCAAAACCTCATGTCGGCAATCGACGTCAGCGTCCACATCGAGCGCCTGTGCTCCGTCTACCGCCGCAGACGGGACAGCCTCATCGAGGCGCTCGATTCCAATTTGAGCGGCCTCGGATTCTCGCGCAACCACCCTAGGGGAGGATTCTTCATCTGGGGGAACGTGGAGGGTATCCGAGACATGACGGACTTCGCCCGCCACGCCGTGGCGAACGAGAAGATAGGCGTGCTCCCCGGGAGCATATTCTTCGCGCCCGGCTCCGGAGACGAGACCAGCATCCGCCTGTCGTTCGCAAAGACTGACGAGGCGCAAGCGAAGGAGGGGTCTGCCAGGCTGGCGAGAGCGATCAAAAACTACGGGAAATAGCCGAGGCGGATGTATTGTCAATGGCCTAAGCGGCCATTTAACCAGCGTTCTTTAATTATTTTTATTTTATTGAGCATATTTAAGAGGAGGATGAGGGATGAATTCGGCAAAAAGAAGCTACACTTCCGCGCAGATCATGAAATTCGTAATTCCGTCTCTGTTGGGCGCAATCGCCTTCGTGATGCCCATACCTCAAAACAACACGCTCAACACCATACTCGGGATGCTCATCGACTTCGGCAAGGCGCTTCTGAAGGATTACCTGCCCGCCACCGCCATGACGTTCGTCGTGGCAAGCGCCGTCGTCTCCCTCGTGGCCGTCGCCGCCAAGCCGAAATTCATAATGGAGAGCGAGTTCATGAGGGACCTCTTCGCGGTGCCACCGTTCTGGCTTCTCTCGCGCGTCCTGGGCGGCGTGTTCTACGTCATGATCTTCTACCACCTCGGACCGGAGGTCGTGTGGAACATGGACAACGGGGGAACCCCCGGCATCGTCTTAGCCCCAGCGCTCCTCATAATATTCCTCATACTCGCCGGTTTCGTCCCGTTGCTGACGGACTACGGGCTGATGGAGTACATTGGAACGTTCGCCCGCCCGATCATGGGACCGCTCTTCAAGCTCCCCGGCAGGGCGGCGGTGGACTGCATCGCCTCGTGGGTGGGCAGCAGCTCGGTGGCCGTCGTCATAACCACGAAGGTCCACGACCAGGGATATTACACAGACAGGGAGGCATCGATAATATCCACGACCTTCTCCGTCATCAGCATAGCCTACATCTACGTGATGGCAGACTTCGTCAAGCTGCCGCACATGTACTTTCAAATCCTCCTGTCGGTATACGCAGTGACGTTCATCCTGGCTCTGATAATGCCCCGTATATGGCCCCTCTCCTCGATACCGGACACGTACTCCGGCCGGGCAGGGAAGCAGCGGGTTGGCGACGACGTGCCGCCCGGCAAGACGCTCGGCGAGTGGGCGCTGAAGCTGGCCGTGGACAGAGCCTCGAGCCAGACGCTCAGCACAACCCTCCAGGGAATCGTTAAGACCCTCATCTCCCTCATAGTGAGCACGATGCCGCTCGTCATATCGTGGGGCACCATAGCGCTCATCATCGCCAACAGCACACCGATCTTCAAGATCATCGCGACGCCGTTCACATGGCTGCTCGGCCTCATGAGCATCCCAGAGGCGTCGGAGGTCGGCACTGCGTTCATCCTGAGCTACGCTGACCAGTTCTTAGCGGCGGTCGTCGGCTCGGCGGTCACGACGGACGCCGCGCGCTTCATGTGCGCCGGGATATCGGCGACCGGGCTGATTTACATGACGGAGGTCGGGGTACTCATTCTGAACTCGTCCATACCCCTGAACTTCGTCAAGCTCACCGTGATCTACATCATACGAGCCGTGCTGACGGTCTTCCTGCTCTCGCCGTTCGCGTGGTACTTCACGATGTAGCGGATCCAGCCGAGGGAAGCGCGCCGGTCAGCCAAATGAACTTCGCCATACTCATGAAACAGGTGCCGGACACCGACGAGGTCAAAATGGACCTCGAACGCGGCGTCATGATCCGGAACGGCGTAGGCGGCGTCGTGAACCCGCTGGACCTGAACGCGCTGGAGGCCGCCATGCGCATACGGGAGGAGGGGGACTCCGTGTCGGTCCTGTCGATGGGTCCGCCAAAAGCCGAGGAGTCCCTCCGCGAGTGCCTGGCGCTCGGCGCGGACAGGGCGGTACTGGCGACAGACGCGGCCTTCGCCGGAGGGGACACCTGGGCCACGTCCAAGGTGCTCGCCGCAATGCTCGAGCACACCGGCCTCCCTGACCTCGTCATAGCGGGAGAGAAGGCTACGGACGGCGAGACGGGACAGGTCGGGCCCGAGGTCGCGGCGATGCTCGGGTGGCCGGTCGCCACCCACGTCACGGGGCTGAAGAGGACGCCGGGCGGAGTCGAGGTAGTATGCGCGCTGGAGGAAGGCATACTGACGCAGCGGCTCGGCACGCCATGCCTCGTCACCGTCCTGAGCTTCGTCAATGACCTCCCTCTGCCCACGCTGTCGGGGAAAAAACGAGCGCACTCGCTCGAAGTGGAGACGCTCTCCGCGCGCGACTTGGGCATCGGGGACGGCGCGGCTGGGCTAGCGGCGTCACCCACCAGGGTCACCAGGATAGAGACGCCCAAAATAGCGCGGCGCGCGGAGAAATTCATGGCGAAGCGCGCGGACGAGCTGGAGGCCGGTCTGGACAGGGTCATCGAAATCTTAGCCGGCGCGGCGATCTTATAGGGGGGAAGCGCTTGCGGCGAGCCGAACGGGAAGAACGACGCGAAAATCATGGGGCCCGGGGCGAGGTATGGGTGCTGGGAGAGGTCAAGTGCTCCGGCGCAGTGAGCGAAGCCACGCGCGAACTTTCGGCCAAAGCCCGATCCCTGGCTGACGCGCTTGTGGCGTCAACAGGCGGGCGCCGCAGAGTGAGCGCGATAATGATGCTGGACGACGCGGCCGCGCCGGAAGCGGAGCTGGAACAAATCGGGCAGTACGGCGCGGACGAGGTGATGGTGGTGCGCGGCGCGGGGCTGCCGTTCGACAGGGCCAAGTGCGCCAAAATTCTGGCGCTGCTAACGAAAAAAAATCGCCCGCAAATCCTGCTGGCGCCAGCTACGGCGTTTGGCCGCTCTGTCATGCCCTACGCGGCGGCGCTGCTCGAAACGGGCCTGACCGCGGACTGCACGGGTCTGGAGATCGAGGAGGGCACAGGTCTGCTGCTCCAGACGAGGCCGGCTATAGGGGGCAACGTAATGGCCACCATCAAGACTCCGAACCACAGGCCCCAGATGGCGACTGTCAGGCCCAGGACCTTCAGGACCCCGGCGCCGATTCCCGGAGGGGCAGCCAAAATCGTCGAGCCGGAGCTGCCCGACGTGGAGGACAGCGCGGCCGCGTCGTCCTTCGAGCCGTTCAAGGCCGCTCGCGGCGCTCTCCAAGACGATGACGCTATCGTATCCGGCGGAAAGGGTCTGCGGCGCCCCGAGGGGTTCGATCTGATATCGAGGCTCGCGGACGCAATAGGCGGCGGAGTGGGCGCGTCGCGCCCTGTCGCCGAGATGAGGTGGATCGGCTATCAGCACCAGGTGGGGTTGTCGGGCCAGACGGTGTCGCCGAAGGTGTACATCGCGGCCGGCATCTCCGGCTCCGCGCAGCATCTGGCGGGTATGGGAACGTCCGGCAAGATAATCTCTATCAACCGCGACCCGGAAGCGCCGATCTTCAACGCCTCGGACGTGGCACTCTGCGGCGACCTATACGAAATCATCCCCCTGCTGATCGAGAGGATAGAGCGCGGAAGGACGGGCTCGCGATGAGCGGCGGCGGCAGACCCGCCTACTCCCCCGTCACCGAGGGGGTTTTGAGCGACCTCGCGGACATTCTGGGCACATACGGCGTCTCCGCCGACCGGGAAAAGCGCGCTGCGTACTCGCTCGACGAGACGCTGCCTCGCTTCGAGGGCGAGTACAGGGCCGACGCGGTCTGTTTCCCGGAGAGCGCGGAGCAGGTCTCGCGCGTCATGAAATACGCCAACGACAACAGAATCCCCGTCACCCCGCGCGGCGCCGGGACGGGCCTGTCGGGCGGGGCAATACCCCTGTACGGCGGGATAGTGCTCTCAATGGAGCGCATGAATGGCATTCTCGAGATAGACGCGGCAAACAGGACGCTCACCGCCGAGCCCGGCGTCGTGACCTCCGAGATAACGAAGCTCGCCCGCGAAAGGGGGCTGCTCTACGCGGGCGACCCGTGCAGCGGCGACATATCTTTCATAGGGGGTAACGTGGCGGAGAACGCGGGGGGCAACAAGGTCATCAAGTACGGGGCCACCGGCGCGCACGTCCTGGGCCTGGAGGTGGTGCTGCCCGACGGCAGGATGGTCGAGCTCGGCGGCAAGAGGCGCAAGGACGTGACGGGCTATGATTTGATACACCTCATAGTCGGCTCCGAGGGCACACTAGCCGTCGTCACCAAGGTAACGCTCAACCTGCTGCCGCTCCCAAAGCGCGTCACGGACCTGCTCGTCCCGATGCCGACGATCGAGTCCGCGATGAACCTCGTGTCGCTCATCACGACGCGGGGCGGCGTCATACCGGCGTCGATCGAGTTCATGGACAGAAGGTCGATTCAAAATGTCGAGGAGTACACGGGCATGTGTATCCCTCACAGCGACGCCGGCACCCAGCTGATCATCCAGCTTGACGGAATGGATCGCGGGCAGCTGTGGAACGACGTGGAGCGTGTGGGCGACATCTGCGCGGGTGGGGGCGCGCTCGAGGTATTCGTCGCGGAGGACAGGAACGCCCGCGACAGGGTGTGGAGAATACGGCGCCTCGTCGCCGAGGAGGAGTGGACGGGCTCCATGCCGTTGCTCTCCAAGGAGGACATAGTCGTCCCGATGGGCGGGATAAGCGCGTTTTTCGAACTGCTGCCGGCGATCTCGCAAAAACATCAAGCGACATACAACGCCTATGGGCACATAGGAGACGGCAACATACACATCACCCTCTTCCCCGAGTCCGCGGACGCCGTAGAGGAGGACACCGCCAAGTCCGCCGACTCGCTGCGGCGGGACCTCTACGCCGCGGTCAGAGAGCTGGGCGGGACCCTCTCGGGCGAACACGGGGTGGGTTTGAAGAAGAAGTACACGGATATCTTCCTCAGCCGCGCGCACATCGATCTGATCAAGAGCGTCAAAGCGGCATTTGACCCCAATGACATCCTGAACCCGGGGAAGATAGTCATGTAGCGGAACACCGGCGACGAATGCTCAAAAACGAGCTTCTATCGCCATAAAGCGCCAGTTGGACTTGAATATTTACCCCAGGCATTTGATTTCAAATTGGTATGCGAGTACGGCGATGAATCGATCGGGTTTCAGGATCGAGACTATAATTTCCTTGGACAGCTGTCACAAAAAACGATCTCACTTTTATCCGAGTCGCACGCGCGCTTCTTTTTTTCGCGCGAGAACGCCTGGCAGAGATATTTCACGTCGGCGTCATCGTCAAGGAAACCGGCCTCCACCAGCCCATCCAATATGCTCTGAAAGCTGTAGCCCCTCAAGCGGAGCTTGCAAATGTCATCAAAACCCATCTTCACGACGTATGAGTAAGAGTGCCGGCCCTTTCTCCTGGGCGGCTTCGTCGCGAGAGACTCCAAGACGCTATGCAGGGAATCCGCTACGCTGCCCATCTTCATGAACTCCACCTCCGCATAAATTAATGAACTCTTATAGGCCAGAAGCGTTACTGATTTTTCGTGTAACATTATAATGGCTTAAAGCATTATGCGCAAACGGTTTTTTTCGTTTTTTTTAGCTTATATTCATCATATTAACAGAAGTATTTTAAGAAATATTCATTAAAATATCTTACTAATAAATAGCTAAAATTATTATAAAGAATATGAATTTAATATGCTTTTAGTTTTCATCTTTTAAAAAATCTATACATATATTCAAGGTATTCTCAGGGTTTTACTACAATATTTTGATACTAAACAGCTATAGAAGATATAGTTGCCTGATATTACTGTAAAAAACTGTAAAGTGCCTATAGAGTGAGCTCCTAGGCTAAATCATGAGCCTGGGAGAACATTGCATAAAACCTATTAGCCTAATCTAATATAGTTCTGAAGTCGCATCAAACAAGATAAAGAAAGCCCTACGATAATATTGCTTCAATATAAAACATACTCTGCATTAAATTAAGTATATTCACAAACAATTAATGCAATTCATGGGCGATTTGAAATTTGATAGAAAGGCGTATGAATACAGTCTTACCGCGCGTCGTCCGCGGCGGAGGCGCGCGTCAGGCGATTGCGTATCGCCTCGCCCAGGCCCGCGGCGCCGGGCAGGTCCGCTATGATGAGCTCAGCTCCGCACGTCTCGAGCTCGCGCATGACGGCGAACAGGTTTCGCCCGTACTCGTCCAGCGAGTCGAACCTCACGCTGCGGACCGAGCCGTCGGGCGGAATCCGCAAGCCCATGTAGCACCACTTGACGCCCCCCTCCGCGCGAAACACATCCGTGCCGTCCCCGTCCCACAGAAAGAGGGGTATCGACGGGGCGTAATGCCTGTGCCTCGTGCCGGGCGATCTGTGTTTTATCTCCCGCTCGCCGCTCTCCTCCACGTCGACTATCTGTTCTAACATCTCGCGGGTCACGCCGCCAGGACGAAGGATCGTCACGGTGCCCTCAGTCGCGTCTATCACAGTCGACTCGATGCCTATGGCAGCGTGTCCGCCGTCGATTATCATGTCAACCGAGTCCCCGATGTCGTCACATACCGCCTGGGCGGTCGTAGGGCTGGGGCGCCCGCTCTTGTTGGCGGAGGGAGCCGCTATGGGGACGCCCGCCTCGCGTATCAGCTCCAGTGCCGTCCAGTTCATCGGCGCGCGCATGGCGACGGTGTCGAGGTTCGCCCTCGTGACGGCGGGCACGGCGCCGAGGGAGTACAGGACGATCGTCAGCGGCCCTGGCCAGAAGTGACGCATCAGCAGCTCCGCCGCGCTGTTTATCTCCGCGTAGCGGGCGGCCTCCCTCATACCGGGCACGTGCAGGATCAGAGGGTTGTCGGAGGGGCGCCCCTTGGCGCGGTAAATTTTTTCGACCGCCTCCGGGTCGAGCGCGTTCGCCCCGAGCCCGTAGACCGTCTCCGTCGGGAACGACACCAGGCCCCCGCTCCTCAATATCCCCGCCGCGCGCGCTATCACCTCGCGAGTCGGGAGGGAAATTTTTTCAGCGTAATTTCTGGACATGGACAATCACTCCCGCGCGGCTCCAACGCCGAGCGAGCCCAGGACGCCATCCCTGAACTCGGGGTACGAGCCGTCTATTATCGCCCTCCGCGCGTCCTTCATCAGGTTCACGAGGAAGTGCAAATTATGCCAGCTGCACAGGCGCGCCGAAAGTATCTCGCCGGCCCTGTAGAGGTGTCTCACGTAAGCCCTCGTGAAGTTGCGGCACACGTAACAGCCGCAGTTCTCGTCAATGGGGGAAAAATCCCTCTCGTAGGCGGCGTTTTTTATGTTTATCCTGCCCCGTCGAGTGAGGAGGCTGCCGTTGCGCCCGTTGCGGGTCGGCAGTACGCAGTCGAACATGTCCATCCCCCGCGCCACGCCCTCGACCAGGTTCTCCGGCATACCCACCCCCATGAGGTACCTCGGCTTGGAGACGGGCAGCTCGTCCCTCAGCGTGTCGAGCGCCGCGTACATCTCATCGTGCGTCTCGCCCACCGACAGGCCGCCTATCGCGTAACCGTCGAACCCGATCTCGACCAGGCGGCGCGCGCAGAGCCTCCTATGATCGCCGAAGAGCGCTCCCTGCACGATGCCGAACAGCGCCTGCCCCCGCACGCCGCGCGACGAAAAGTAATCCCTGCACCTGCGCGCCCACTTGAGGGTTCGTGCCACCGCCGACCGGGAGGCCTCCTCGGTCGCCGGCAGTTTGACGCACTCGTCGAAGCACATCGCTATGTCGCTCCCGAGGGACCTCTGGACGCCCATCGACAGCTCCGGCGTCATGAAGTGCCTGCTGCCGTCTATGTGCGACCGGAACTCCACGCCGTCGTCGGAGATGCTCCTGAGCGACGCCAAGGAGAAGACCTGAAACCCGCCGCTGTCAGTGAGTATCGGCCCGTTCCAACCCATGAACCTATGAAGGCCGCCAGCCTCCTCTATAAGATCCGCCCCCGGCCTCAAGTACAGATGATAGGTGTTGCCCAATATCACCCGCGCGCCCAGTCCCTCCAACTCCGGCGGCGACATCGCCTTCACCGTCGCCTGAGTGCCAACCGGCATGAATAGAGGTGTCTCGAACACGCCGTGAGGGGTCGCGAACTCCCCCGCGCGAGCACCGCTCTTGGGGCACTCCGCGATTACCTTGAACTCGAACATCCTCAGCCCACCCGCAAAAATACGTGAATATCCGACTGACGGCGCTCCCATGACCTGCGGCGCGCCCGAGCCGTTCGGACAATTATACCAATGATATGCGCGCGAAAGCTGGTAAAATGAGCGGCATGGAGAAAATTTTCGAGGCGGACGATGCTCGCGTGAGGGCGAGCGGACGCTATCCCAACGATATTTTGTTCGGAGCCCTGAAGATGTTCCAGCCGGCGGACGGCGCGGGGCCGAGGGTGAACATGGACACCGTCCTGTTAGCGCACTACGCGAGAATAAAACCACGCTCGCGCGTCGTGGAGATGGGCTGCGCGCACGGCGCCGTCAGCAT
Source organism: Synergistaceae bacterium (assembly GCA_031269245.1). Classification (GTDB taxonomy): domain Bacteria; phylum Synergistota; class Synergistia; order Synergistales; family Synergistaceae; genus JAIRKI01. Next base: position 44,850 of record JAISZL010000032.1, read on the forward strand.
CATATTGTCCAGGCGGACGCCGTCAGCGCGCATCGACGCGTTCGACATCAACCGCGAGCTCATAGACATGGCCCGCGAGAACGCGCGCTTGAACTCCGCGGGAGGCGTTTCGTTCTTCGTCTCCGACCTTCGCGGGCACAGGGAGAACTTTCGGCCAGAGTCCTACGACGCCGTAGTGATGAATCCCCCCTACGACGAGCCGGGGCGCTGCCGCCCGAGCTCCGACGCGGCGATGGCCTCCGCCATGCACGGCGGCGCCTGCACGCTCTCCGAGGTGGTGCGGTGCGCGAAGTATCTGCTGCGCAACAGGGGAAAATTTTTCCTCGTCATGAGGGCCAAGAGGATTGCGGAGCTGTTCAGCCTGCTGCATGAGCACAACGTGAGGCCCAAGAGGTTTCGCATGGTCCATCCGAAGCCCGGCCGAGACGCGTCCGTCGCGCTGGTGGAGGCGGCACGGGCCTCTGGCGACGGGGTGATGGCGGAGCCGCCGCTCTTCGTATACGGACCGGACGGCGAGTACACCGAACAGCTGCTCGCGGCGTACAGGATTTAACGGGGCCGGCCCGGTAAGATGCCGCTCTTCGTGGTCCCGACACCCATCGGAAACATGGACGACATGACGCCGCGAGGTATAGAGGCGTTGCGGCGCGCCGACGTCATCGCCTGCGAGGACACCAGACGAACGGTCAAACTGCTGAACCGCCACGGCGTGAAGCGCCCGATGGTCTCCTACCACAGGCACAACGAGAGGGCGCGGGCGGAGGAGCTGATCGGGCGCCTCAGGAACGGAGAGAACATCGCCCTCGTCTCGGACGCCGGAACGCCGGGAATATCGGATCCAGGCTGGATTCTGATAGCCGAAGCCATAGCGGAGGGGCTGCCTGTGGACGCTCTGCCGGGCGCAAACGCACTCCTGCCGGCGCTCCTATTGTCCGGCATATCGCCCCAGCCGTTCCTCTTCAACGGTTTCCTCGAAGGACGGGACTCCGAGAGGGCGTCCCGCATTGCCGAGCTGGCCGGCGTCAGGGCGACGTTGGTGTTCTACGTCGCGCCCCATGACCTGGAGCGCGAGCTGGCGCTCTTGGCCAGTGTCCTGGGGGACAGGCGGGCCGCCGTCGTCCGGGAGATAAGCAAGGTCCATCAGGAGGCGATCCGGGGGACGCTCGTCGAGCTGACCCGTGCCGCCTCGGGGGATGGGATGAGAGGCGAGATGGCGCTCGTCGTCGAGGGCGCGCGGGAGAGCGCGGAGGCTGAGGCGGAGGACGAGGACCGCGAGTGGAAGAGGCTGGCGCTTCACATGAAAGATGCCGGAATCTTCGACAAAACGATTGTCAATGTCCTGATTGCGAGTTATGGTATACCTCGCAATAAAGCCAAGACTTTTTTATTAACAGGGGGCAACCAACGGTGAGCGACGACAAGAACAATTCTGGGTTCTACATAACCACGCCTATCTACTACGTCAACGATGTGCCGCACATAGGGCACGCTTACACGACGATAGCCTGCGATGCTCTGGCGAGGTGGCATCGAATGCGGGGTGACCTCACGCGCTTCCTGACGGGAACGGACGAACACGGACAGAAGATAGAGGCCGCGGCGGAGCATCGCGGGACGACGCCCATAGAGCTGTGCGACGAGGTCGTCCAGAACTTCAAGCGGCTGTGGGGCGCGCTCGGCATATCGAACGACGACTTCATACGCACCACTGAGGAGCGGCACGTCAGGGTGGCACGGCAGCTCTTCAAAACTCTCATGGAGAGCGGGAACATATACAAGGGCCTCTACGAAGGGTGGTACTGCATCCCGTGCGAGACCTACGTCCCGGAGGCCCAGGTCAGCGACGACGGCCTCTGTCCCGACTGCGGGAGGCCGCTCTCGCGGATGTCGGAGGAGAGCTATTTCTTCCGGCTCTCGAAGTACCAGGACGCGCTGGCCAGACACTATGAGGAACACCCCGACGCGATCATGCCGCGCGCCCGCTACAACGAGGTGATGAGCTTTATCAAGGGGGGGCTGCAGGACCTCTCGGTGTCGCGCACGACGCTCAAGTGGGGTATCCCGGTGCCGGGCGACGAGAACCACGTCGTCTACGTCTGGCTGGACGCGCTGATAAACTACATATCCGCGCTGAATTACCCAGTTGCCGGCGAGAAATGGGAGACGTACTGGCCGCACGTCCGCCACATCGTGGGCAAGGACATAATACGCTTCCATGCCGTGATCTGGCCCGCCATACTGATGGCGACGGGACTCAACCCGCCCGTCCGCGTCTTCGCCCACGGCTGGTGGACGGTGGACGGCGATAAGATGTCGAAGTCGAAGGGGAACGTCGTCGACCCGTTCGAGATGGCGGACGTATACGGCGCGGACGCGTTTCGCTACTTCCTGCTGCGCGAGGTGCCGTTCGGCCTCGACGGCGATTTCTCGGAGAGCGCCATGGTGAACCGCATAAACTCCGACCTCGCGAACGACCTCGGAAACCTCCTCAATAGGACGCTCCAGATGATAGAGAAGTACAGGGGCGGCAAGCTGCCCCCAGCCTCGGTCTTCGACCGCGCGAAGGACATCGACATAGCGCTGGGGGACTTATCGGCACGCACGCTCGCGGAGATGGACTCGCGAATGGAGGACTTCTCGCTAGACGGCGCGCTGAAGACGCTCTGGGCCCTGGTGGGCGCGGGAAACAAATACATAGACGAGACGTCTCCCTGGAAGCTGGGCAGAGAGGACCCGGACGATAGGCTCGACATAGTCCTCCGCACCCTCTGGGAGACGCTCAACATATCCGCCATGCTGATATACCCGTTCATGCCGGGGACGTCCGCGCACATCCAGGAGCAACTGGGGGCGCCGCTCGACATGAGCGCCGAGCTGCTCTCGAATTGGTCGTGGGGCGGCCGCGGCGGGGACGTGTTCGTGAAGAAGGGACGCGTACTGTTCCCGCGCATCGACGTGACGAAGTGGAAGGAGGAAAAATCCGCCCGCGACGCGGCCAAAACCGCCGTCATGGAGACCCTGGAGGTGGCGCCGGCGGCCGAGGAGAGCGGGCGCTTCGAGCAGATCGAGATCGCGGACTTCAAGAAGCTCGAGATCAGGGTGGGGCTGATAGAGAGCGCCGAGGTGGTCGAAAAGGCGCGGAAGCTCTACAAGCTGGGCGTCGACCTCGGGTCGGAGAAGCGGGTCATCGTGTCGAGCATCAGGGATTTCTTCACGCGGGAGGAACTGGTGGGCAAGAGGATACTGGTCCTCTGCAACCTCAAGCCGGTGAAGTTCCGCGGCATCGAGAGCGACGGGATGCTGCTGGCGGCCGAGGCCGACGACGGGGGACGGGAGATCATATCGCTGGCCACGGTGGACGACGGATTTCCCATAGGATCGCTGATACATTGATACTGATTCGCGATCAATAGGCTGTTTTTGATGTCGCTATAGCGATCCTCCAAACCGGTTTTAACGCTCCACCCTTTAGGATTTCAAATTGGTATGGGGGAAACACCGGATGTCCTTTCAGGCTCTTAAATATAAATAAATCAGCGTTTTCTTAAAGAGGTGAGGCTTTACATGGAGGACCGCTTGAAACTTTTCGATTCGCACTGTCACCTCGACATGGAGGCGTTTCATGACGACCGCGACGAGGTCATCTCGCGGGCCAGTGAGGCTGGGGTGGTACGGCTACTCCTGGCGGCCTGCGACGAGGCGTCGAGTATCGAGGTCCTGCGTATGGCGAGGAACTCGGACGAGCGCGTCGAGATATGGGCCTCGTCCGGGGTTCACCCGCACGAGGCCAGCAGTGTAAAACAGGGGTTGCCGCCGTCCCTGGAGGCACTGGCATCGAACGACGAGACGGCCGCGATCGGCGAGATCGGCCTGGATTACTACTATGACAACTCCCCGCGCGAGATCCAGAGGGCGGCGTTCGAGCTGCAACTGGAGTGGGCCGCCAGGGCGGACAAGCCCGTGCTGGTGCACCTGCGCAACGCTCCGCTCCGGGAATCGGGCGATGCCTACGGCGAGGCCATGTCGATGATAAAAAATCACCCCGCGCTGGAGCGCGGGGGCGTGATCCATTGCTTCTCGGGAGACGTGGGCGACGCCAGGACCGCGCTAGACATCGGGTTCTACATATCCTTCGCCGGGCCGGTCACGTACCCGAAGGCGGCAGATCTGCGCTCCGCCGCGGCATTCGTCCCCCTAGACCGCATACTCTGCGAGACGGACTCGCCCTACCTCGCGCCGCTGAGCAGGAGGGGCAGACGCAACGAGCCCGCGCTCATCAGGGAGACCTATATGAAAATAGCGGAGCTGAGGGGCATATCGCTCGAATCGCTGGCCAAAGAGGTCTGGCGGAACGGAGAGCGCCTTTTTCATACCAATTTGCAATCAAGAGCCTAAAGTTAAAAGATTTTAATGACAGTGTTTATACGCCTCTAGACGCATCATTAACGCCCTATTGAAATCGAATTGGCATCAAGCCCGTGCGGCGTCCCGGCTAGACGGCGGGCTCCGCCGGTTCCTCGATATCCTCCGGCTCGTCCGACGGCTCCCCTCCCTGAGGCGCGGAGCCGTCGACGCTTATCAGCTTGTTGATGAGGCCGTCGACGTAGTAGTTGGTCCTGATGACGCGCATCGAGCCCTCGTCCATCTTCTCCTGCCTGATCTCGCTCTTCAGTTTGTCGTTCATGAGGTCGTCGGGGTCGCCCTTCCTGGAGCGATTGATCTGATCCTCCAGCGCCTCCTGGCCGCGTATCTCCATGACCATCTGGTCGTTGGTCTCCTTGGCGTCGATCTCCTCGAGAAGTATGTGCAGGCTGCTGATGCTGCGCCAGCCCGCCTCCATGTATTCCGCGTTCTCCTCGCCTATGCCGCCGCCGCGCACCAGCAGTTCGGCTATCCCGGTGACGTTCTTTGGGACGACCAGCGAGTACGTTCTGACGTAAGGGTCCTTCCGCCACGGGCGGAGCGTTATGTCGAACGACACCCTGCCGCCCGGGCGGAGTACGCCCTTCGGGACGGTCACGTCCTCGATGTAAAGCACCCTCGGCTCCTGAGTCACCTCGACCTCCACGTCGACGCCGAAGGGGCGAAGCTCCTGGAACTGGTTCACGGACAGCGCCTGGTTCAGCATGTTGAACTCATGCAACATCTCGGACACCACGTCGGTCTCGGAGACGAACACGTTCGTGCGCTTCCATCCGCCCGGCAGAGCGTTGCCGGAGTATGCGGCGGTTATCCTGGCGGACCCGCCGCCGGAGCGCCCCCAGAGGTTCTCAACGCAGCCGGCTATGGACAGGCCCATCAGGTTCGTGATGAGGTACTTGTCCTGGACCACCTGGAACTTTCTGGAGTACTTGCGACCGGAGTCCACGTCGGTCATCTCGATGGAACAGGCTGCGGCCGGGGCGAAGCGGCCGGCGCGCCCGCCGATGCCCTGCGGCCTGTCCTGCGTGACGATGCCTATTATGTCGCCCGTCGTCCCCAGCTTGAACGGGGAGTTGAGGCCCGGTATGACGCCCGATATGCTGGTCTCCGTGAGTATCGCCGACGTCGGGCCCGTCCCCATGAACGGGTGCGCGAACGCCACGAACCTTCCGTCCTCGGCGGCGGCCGTCAGCGTCCCTATCGCCCCTATCTCGACGTCGCCCCACGCGACCGACGCGCCCACCGCCATCCCCGGCACGAGCCTGACGCCGTACTTGGCCAACTTCGGCCTGTCTCCGACGCTGCCTCCGCCTCCAAAGGGCGTGACATCCCTGCCAAGTATCCCGCCAATCCTCTCCGCCATCCTGGGTGAGACCCCGGACACGAAGACGCGGCCCGAGAGGGCGTCCCCCGACAGGGCCCAGAGGTCGCGCGACACGGCGCCAGCGTCGGGGCTCCTTATGTCACGCGACAGGAGTGCCGCCCATTTGGCCTCGATGTCGTCCGAGACGGCGGACGGCGGACGGCGGGCGATGATCGGCGCCGGGGCGAACGACGGTATCGTCTCCGGGTTGTTCCATATCTCGATCATGTCCTCTATCGGGGTGACGAGGCCCATGTCGTGCCTGGAAAACAGCCAGCCGTAGCCGATAGCCCCCGCCAGCTTGCCGTTTATGTAGAACGGCGAGCCGCTCATGCCGGCGGCGATGCCCCCGGTCCGGTCTATCACCGGACCGCTCGCGCGGATGAAGATCAAGTTCGACGGGACGCCGCTGTTCGGTATGACGTCCAGCACCTCAGCCTGGAACGAGACGATCTCGCCGCCGCGTATGACGGTGCGGCACTCCCCCTTCATGCCCGGCTTGACCTCCGATATCGGCATTATCGGATCCGTTGGCACGAAGGGGGCGTATCTCTTCCCCCCCGTTCGCGGCTCCGCGCCGCTTTGCGCCGCGAGCAGCAAAACGCAGAGCGAGATGACGGCCAGCGACGGGAAATGGAATGCGGCGAATTTCAGTCTGTTCACGATGTCAATCCCCCTCCGCGTTTTTACCTGAGCCCAAGGAAGAACCGGCGGTCCTGCCCGTCTTGGCGAACCTCAGGTACGCCATGATCAGTTCGTCAAGGTCCCCGTCGAGCACGGATGAGACGTTCCCTATCTCACAGCCCGATCTCAGGTCCTTCACGAGCTGAAAGGGCTGCAGCGTGTACGAGCGTATCTGGCTCCCCCACGCTATCACCCGTTTCTCGCCCTGAAGCGACTCTATCCGCTCCCTGCGCTCGCGCATCATCCGTTCGAACAGGCGCGACCTCAGGACCTGCATGGCGAACGCCCTGTTCATGTGCTGGGAGCGCTCCACTTGACAGCTCACAACGATGCCCGACGGCACGTGGGTTATGCGCACGGCGGAGTCCGTCATGTTGACGTGCTGCCCCCCCGCCCCGCTGGAGCGGAACGTGTCCATCTTCAAATCCTCCGGGCGTATCTCCACCTCGACGCTGTCCGGCAAAATCGGGAGCACCTCAACGGATGAGAAGCTGGTGTGCCGCCTCTTGGCAGAGTCGAACGGGGATATGCGCACCAGACGGTGCACCCCCTGCTCGCCCTTCAGATAGCCGTAGGCGAATTCGCCCTTCACCTCGAACGTAACGCTCTTGATGCCCGCCTCCTGGTCGCGGGTCTCGTCGAGCGCGATAGTCTCGAATCCCCTCGACTCCGCCCAGCGCAGATACATGCGGTAGAGCATCTCGCACCAATCCTGCGAGTCCAGCCCCCCCGCGCCGGCGTGAATCGTGACGATCGCGCCCGACATGTCGTGGTCCTCGTCCAGCAGGACGTATATCCGCTCCGCCTCCACCGACTCGCTCAATGCCTGGGCGCGCTCGTAGAACTCATCGGACAGTTCCGCGTCGTCCGCGCCGGAGAGCATGTCCGCCAGGACCTCCAACTCCTCCAGCTCCCCATAGGCGCTCCGCCACCTTTCGAGCCGGCCCTGGATGAACGCTAACTCGCGCGACACGTCGCGCGCGTCGTCCCTCTCCCAAAAACCCTCCTCCAACGTCTCATTGGTGAGCTTGGCCTCACCAGCCTCCAGACCTGGCAGGTCAAAGACTGTCACGCAGCTCGTACATCGACGAACGCAGGTTAGACATGACCGTGCTTATTGGCAGATTGACCATAGCTACCCCTCCTCAAAGTGATAAACCGTCTTATTATAAGGCAATTCATCGCTAATTCGCGCGGTCATAACGATAAAAACGAACATATTTATAGAGAGCGTCTCGCTAGACTTGAGGGCGGGGCGGGTAAGCCCACATTGATGAAGTCCGCCGCGAGCCTCGTCAAACCCTCGCGCGGCAGCATCAAGTTCGAGGAATCGGAGATAACCGGCACCCCGGCCAACAAGATCATACACAGAGGCGTCAGCTCTGACGAGGCGAGGCATGCCCGCATGGACATGTGATGCCAATAAATCGGTATGAACCACGGCTCCCGTGACGGGGGAGAACCTCCGCGCACCACGGGAGCCCGTTTGAAGCGGCTATTTCCTGAGCCAGTACTGAATCACGTTCTGAGTCTCATTTATATTGATCGGGCTGCCCGTGTCGGGGGGCTCCAGCACGAAGACACCCATGCTCTTCAAAAACTCGCTGCCCGGGGCCTCGAGGCCGACCTCCGCGTCATCCTCCGACATTTTGTCATAAGTCATAACTATGCGTTTCTTCCTCCCTATCGTGGAGAAGGTCAGCCCTGTTATCCTCGCGCCGTCCATCCTGGCGTACTTGCCGCAGTCTCTCCAGTACGGAGCGCCGCTCGTCACGTCGACAGCGTACAGGCGAGCGTCGCCGGTGACGCGCGTGCCGCTCTCGCAGACATCAATGTTCTCCCAATCGATGCTGCGCTCGACGAAGGTCGCGACATACAGTATTCCGTTCACTATAATCGGTTTGGCCGAGACGTACTCGTTCCCTCTCCCGTTTTCGCCGAGGAGCTTTATGTACCACCCCCGCTTTTCATCCGCGTCCGTGAGGACGCTCTCCCCGCCGTCGTGCGAGTTTAGGGGCTTCATGTCATTGCGGGTGTAGGGTTTGACCTGGCTCTCGTCGGCGGCGAACGCGAATATCATCTGTTCGGCGTTGCGCAGGAAACCACTCCCCGGAGACTCGTCCTCCTTCCTGACTCGAACGTCGCTCGTTCCCCCGCCAAGCCAGAGGCGCCCATTGTGGCTGCCCGCCGCCAGGCCAAATGGCAGCGCCAGATTATCGGCCTTCGAACCAGCCTCGGACTCACTGCTCCACAGCGTCGCCAACGTCCGCACACTCCAGCTCGAAACGGGCTTTGGCTTTGTCCCGTCCCCATCCGTCTCCTCCAGGTCGACGCTGAATATACCGCCCCTGTTGTCAGAGGCGATGATCCTGCCCGCCAGGTACGCGCTGGCCCTGCTCCGCACCAGCGTCGGCTCGGACGTCATCATGCCCATGTTCGGAGCCGGACCGGGAGTCTTCGTCCCAAGACCATGCTCGACGTCAGCCGAGTCAAACCCCTTCAGGAGTTCGCCGTTCATGGGGTCCAGTATCAGCAGCACCGCGCCCTCACCGCCGTTTTTGGCGAGGTCGATCCTGTTCTGCGCGCCCCCAGCGACAACCAGCACGTTCCTCGTCGCGCTGACTGACCCCGTGACCCCCAAGGCGGGCTTCGGCGGGTTAAAGCCCAGCTTCATGAAATATGGGTCTCCTCCCTTTACGACGGTTGGCTCGGTTTGCCCTGACGTCATGGAGAGCGCGTAATCACCAATCCTCTCCCTGTACCACATGAACTCCGGACTGTCGCACTTGTCCGTGTTGAGCATGTAGAACCCGCTGCCGCCCCGCCCGAGTCCCCCCAGGAGGTACGTCCCCCACGATCCGCCGTCAGGGCTGCCAAAGCTTCTCTTGATGAGCGGGCCGTCCAGGGTATACAACGGAACGGAGCGCGGCAGAGCGATGCCCTTGCCCTCCGCCCCGGACACGTCGATCCACTGAAGCTCGCCGCTGGACCTCTTCCGCGTTTTGAACGCCGCAAGCCGGTACGGCAGCAGCATGGGCGGCGGTAATATCGCGCGCTCCTCGTTGCCGCTCGCCGGGTCGATCACGTGCAATATCCCGTCGTTCGTCTGCGCGTATATGCGCGGGCGGCTCGGCTGGAGGCCGTTCGCCCAGTCGCGGTAGCCGGGCAGCGAGTCCGCCGGCTGAGGGTTGTCGACATAGACTATCCCTCCCTGGCCCACGTCGGCGAACATGCTCGACCTCGGGTAACCCTTCCCATCCGAGTACGAGTAGTCGAAACCCTCCAGCCAGTCGAACATGGCCCTCTCCGGGGCATGTACGGAGAAGGAGTCGTCCGTGGGCATGTTCGCGTCGCTCAACCTCTCCGGCGTGAGACCGGACATCCTTTTAAAAGCGTCATCCGGCGTCAAATCCCTCAAGCCATCCCCGCTCCAGTACTCTATTTTTCGCTTGATATTATCGTCGCGTTTTTCCGCGATATTTTTATGCAGTTCCCATCTCTTTGAGGCACTCAAACCGCCATCCTCGTCCTCCGAGACGGCGAAACGCGTCAGATATCCCTCCCACTGATTGTTCCTGCGGATGCGGAGCTTCGAGACGTAGTAGCTGAACGAGTCCTCGGCTTCATCGAGCCCGCTCACCGACGGACTTTCGACGATGGCGCCGCTCGAGGGCTGCTCCTCTCGCTCATCGATCATCGTCAGCGCCTCTCTGAGCGACATCATGAGGGATTCAACGTCGGTGGCGAAGTACGGCCTTACGGTCGAACTCTCGTCGTCCGGGTCGTCCCCCTGCCCCGCGCGGGCCATTCTGACGAGGTTCTTCCTCATCCGCATGACCTCCTCCTTTACCTGCTCGTTACCGGCTACGTCCGGGTTGTTCTCGTCCGCCACTATCCCTATGACGAGCGTTCGTATCGGGTGCTGCAGCCTGCCCTGTTTGAGAATCCTGACGCCGCCGCTTTTTTCCAGCATGGTTACGTCGTTGTTCTCCGCGTAGTCGTAGAGGTTCTTTATCGCGTCGGCGACCCTGTACGAGTACTCCCCATCGCCCGTCCTGGCCTCCGAACCGGACGCGATCAGGATAACCCAGTTCTTCTCGCAGGCGTTCCTGATGGGGAACGACACGTCGTCGAGATCATCCGTGGAGATGGTCGAGCTCTTATTCGAGTCGTAAATTCCGGACCTCCCGTATTTTTTGCCGTTGATAGCGAACGGCCCAACGTGCGACGCGCCGGATCTGGCGTGCCCGTGACCCGCCGCATGAGGATACATTACGTTGTCGTAGTCGTTCCCCGTGAAGGAATAACCGATCATGGGCGAGAAGAAGTCTATGACCGACCCGGCGGCCTCGCCCGACCCCGCGTTGAAGAATGCCTTCGGGAAGCCGGACACGTCGAGTTCGGAGCTGAATCGCCTGAAGTCGTACATGTAATTTATATCCTGGTCCTTCTTCGAGTACCAGACGAAACCGTTCTCGTGCATGTACTCCCTGTTGAGATTGAGCGGTTTGCCCGTCGACTTGTCGTTCACCCTCGGGTCAGGGAATATGGCCTGCGGGAGAGCGAACTGCCCCGCTATGCCGATCTCCGGGTCCCTGTAGAAGTGAAACTGCTTCCGCCTGTCCAGCCCGAAGCCATCCCTGAGCCTGGTCACCAGTCCATAGGTGGCTAAATCCAAGCCGGTGGTCTTCGTCACACCGGCACTTTTTATGTCGGCTACGCCGTTTATCCACATTCTGAACTTGTCGGCGTGGCTCATCGTCACGCCTCCCTTCGTCCATATGTCGTCATACTCCCTGATAGGGAGCCAGAGGGAGGCCCTGTTCATCAGCTTGTAGAGCGGCCTGTCGAACTGTTCGCCGTGGAGGGGGTAGCTGGACGGGACGTTTTTGGAGGGGTAATCCCAGTGCGGTGACCACCACCCGTCCGGCTCGGTGCCGTCTCTGTTGACGGTCAGGTACGTGCTCTGCACCTTCAGGTTGTTCCATATCGGGTAATACTGCCCGTGCACGGCGCTCATGGTCTCGAGCTCGCCCGTTATCGATCCCTCCATGACCCCGTTCTCGTATCTGACACGTTTTTTCTCGGGGTCATTCAGCAGAGCCTCCAAATGCTTGTCGGGGTGGTTCGCGTAGCTGTTGCCATCTTTGTCGAAGAAGCTCAGGGTATATATGTTGGAACCGAACGGGGCGACCTTGAACACGCCGTTTTTGTCCGGGCGGTTGAGCAGGACCGAGGAGTGCGTCACCGAATTCGTGCCCAATTCGGTGTTCGCGGGGGACAGGAACGTAGTCGCCATGCCAAACCGTATATTCTTGAACAAGCTCTTATCCCGCAACAGGTTCCACAGTACCAGCTTCGTCTGGTACATCCTGCTGTCGTTCGGCACCAGCTTGGCATCCGAGGGGGCATTGCGCCCCCCCTCCTCGCTCCAGTACCGCGGGTCCTCGTAGACGAGCGCATACGGATACGGTTTCGCGCCGGCGGTATATCCCTTGTAGTCGTAATACTTCACGATCTCGTTGCCGTTGTACCGTATGCCGCTATTGACCGCAACGATCGCCCCGGTTTTGGGGTTCTGCACCGCTCCGATATATCCCGGGCTGAGGGACCCGGTGGCGCCATAGTGATGACTCCAGGAACTGAACGCGCTGTCCGCGATTAATGAGGATTCATCTCCCGCGGGCTTGTTATATGTCTCGTCGGAAGGCTGCAGCGTGTTAAACGGCGCAATGTCAGGGGCTTTGTCGAAGCTCACCTCCAGCGGGTAGCTTTGCTCCCTGTAGATGCCGCTCAGGGCGTTGTTCTCGTCCAGGAACGGGAAGTAATAGTTGCCCTCGTTCAGCTCGATGTCCTCCGACAGGCTGCGGCCCTTGACAAAGTTGTTGGCGGCGTCGCGGTCGCGCCCATAGATGTTGCGTTCGGGGCGCACGTTCTTCCCGCTCCATGCGACTGGCAGCGCGCCCATGCCAAACGTGGCGTCCTTCATCATCCTGTTGATGTCGTATATCGTGTATTCGTACTTCTTCCTCGTGTTTCCCCAGTGCGCAGCCTCCCTGAAGCTGTCGTCCCAACCGCTGACCATCGCCACCTGCGGCAGGACGCCCTTTGGCGTGAAGCTCATTATCGACGTAGCCTCAATGAGGAACAGGACGTTCGACTTCCTTTGGTTCGAGACCATGCCGTCGACGTCGTCCCACGCCACCGAATCCTTGGGGATTGGGGGAACACTAAGGGAATACACCGATTCATCCGCCGCCGCCATCCCGGATATGAACAGGGCAAGAGTCAATATCGCGGTCAATCTCTCAAAAAGTTTTTTCGCGCCGTGTTTCACAAAATCCCCGCCTTTCACTTACTTTAAACACTTATCACTAAAATACCTAGTAATAGATCGGTGTTTTACGCAAAAAGGCTAACAATCAAAGGGGATGCGCGCATCGGGGAAAATGCCTATTATTTATAGGTATAGCAGCATATATTTATTAAAATACTATTTATGTTATACCAAATATTCATAGTAATATTTAATATATATGGAGTTTGAGTGTCGCGCGGTGAATGAATTGACGTAAAGGAGCAGAGCGGCTGGTTACTCGGAGTCCTCGAAAAAGAACGTTACCGGGAAACCGCAAACTCAATTCACAATAGCAAGAATAAACCTTTCCTGTGTTTTTTACAGGTGACGTGCTATTTGGCGCTTACATGATTTATACTCATATCAATTTGAAATCAAAAGCCTGAAGGGTGGAGCGTTAAAACCAGTTTGGAGGACCTCGAGAGCCGCATCAAAAACAGCCTGTTGATCGCGAATTGGTATCAACAGACGCGTCTGAAAAACGGGAGGTAATGTCAAGTGAAAGTGACGGCATTCAATGGCAGCCCTCGCTGCCAGAACAGCAATACTAACGTAATCGCGGAAACATTTTTGGAAGGAGCGGCGGCGAGCGGCGCTGAAACGCAAAACATCTTTTTGTTCAACAAAAAAATCAAGCATTGCACAGGCTGTTTCACTTGTTGGTTTAAGACGCCTGGGCGGTGTGTCCAGGACGATGAGATGGAAGATTTGCTGGGATTGTATAGAACCTCCGACATTGTGTGCTTCGCGACGCCGGTCTATACGTGGAATATGACCGCTTGTCTGAAAAATTTTCTTGACAGGTTGATTCCCCTGAAATGTCCGGCTGTAGTTTCGGGAAACGGTCATTATGATATGCAAAACTCACTTAGAAGAATGCCGGACGTGGTCATTATCTCAAACGCCGGATTTCCGGGCGGCGGCAATTTTACAACGATGAGAGAAGTGATGAAAACCGCGTCCCCGATTTTAGAAGTTTACCGAAATTGCGGCATGTTGCTTCAAAACAAGTCAGATATTGCGCGTGAGAAAGCAAAGAAATACCTTGCGTTTGTGAAACAGGCAGGGCTTGAAATCAGCAGCGCAGGCAAGGTATCCCAAAAAGTAATTGATGGTTTGAACATGGAACTTATGCCTGACGCTGAATACATAAAATTCATTTCAGGCAAAGCGTGACGTGCCGGAGGCGGACGCCGCCTCCGGCGCGTTAAGGGCATCGGCGTCTGCCCTATAACTATACCCTATTGTACCACCAACCGCGCTGTGCGACATACTCTTCCGGCACAATCTTGGCATTAGACCACTACGCGCTCTTGCTCATAAGAAAGCGCGGACATCCTCGTCTTTGACGGATAGCAATCCGAGGTAATGAGACCCCGACAATTTTCCAGACGCCGTCTGGATTTGATAAGCTACAGATGCCAACAATTAAGGCTATTTTACACCTGCGGCCGGACGGCCTCGAGTTTCTCGAAGAGGGGTTTGTGGAGAAGCAGCGCGTCTTCGGCCGCCTGGGCCGCGATGTTTGCGTCCCTGGCAATCTGTTCCGCCAAGTCGCCGGTGTTCTCGAATCGCCGCTCCGGCCTTATGAAATCCAAGAGAAAGATCGACAGGTCTTTGCCGTAAAGATCCCCTCTGTAGTCGGTCAGATTTATCTCGAAGCTCGTGCGCTCCACGTCGCCAAACGTGGGGTTCTTGCCGATGTTAGCCGCTCCGGCGCGCAGTTTTCCGCCGACTGAGACGAGGGTGGCGTACACGCCGCCCGCAGGCTCTATCTTCTCAGACACCAACTCCACGTTAGCCGTCGGGAAGCCCAGCGCCCTCCCCCTGCCCTTGCCGCGAACAACCCCGCTCATGTAAAAAAAGGGATACCCCAGCATCTCCCACGCGCGCCTCATCTCCCCCAGGGCGACGGCGCGCCTTATCGCGGTGCTGCTTATCAGAGCGCGGTCGTCGGTCGACAAGTCCGGAACTATTTCGACGGACCATCCTCGCCCGGCACACTCGTTTCGTAGCAGCTCGCACGTGCCGGAGCGGTTCCTGCCGAATCGGAAGTCCTCCCCCACCACGACGCCCGTCACCCCAAACTCTCGGGAGATCAGGTTGAGAAAATCACTTGGCGCCATGTCAGCAGTCTCCCGAGTGAAATTGATCCTCCGCACCTCGGGCACGGAGAAAAATTTTTCGAGCGCGGACTGCTCCCGTATCGTGAAGAGCGCTTTGAAATCCCCGGAGCCCAGCACAACGTCAGGATGGCTGCTGAACGTCACCACCCCCCACTTGCCTCCGGCGGCGGCCCTCTTCAACAGCTCCTGGTGTCCCCTGTGAAAACCGTCGAAGGCACCTATGGCGGCTATCATACGGCGTTCCCCCCGCCAGGCGCTTCGGCTGGATCGGGCTCGGGTGTCCCGGGCATTTGAATGTTTACTTCAGGCGTCAACGATGCGTTCCCCCCCAACGCCTCCAGCCTCGCCACGGAGAGCAGCGAGCCGGAGGTTATCACGGCCATGCCGCGAGGGGACGACTCGCCGTGCGTCCTGCGGACGGCCCGGGATAGGGGAACCGCCCTCCCGTTCGACATCAGAGACGCATCCTCGTCCGACACGGCGTAGCCGGGGAGAAAATTTTCCATGGTTGAGACGGGCATGACGCTGGAGAGGAGTTTTTCGCGCGAAACCGAAAAATCCACTCCGGGGTCGAGCGAGCGGGAGAGCGAAAAATACCCCACCCGCTCCCTGCGCAGCGCCGCTATGTGAGCCCCGCACCCGAGCGCCCGCCCCAGGTCGCTCGCCAGCGAGCGTATGTAGGTGCCCTTGCCGCACTTGACCGCGATTGAAAACTCTCCGTCCCCCGAAATGGCGCTCCCGCGGCGCGCGCTCTCTATGAAGACCGCCTTGGGTCCGAGGTTCGGGTCCCCTCCCTTTCGAAATAGTTCGTGCGCCCGGCGCCCACGCACATGCACGGCGGAGACCTTCGGAGGCGTCTGAAGCCTCCAGCCTAGAAACGAGAGCATCGCCCTGTCTATATCCGCCTCGCTCACACCGCTCCAGTCACCGGAGCCGACCGTCTCGCCCGTGTAGTCACAGGTGGACGTCTCGGTTCCGAGCTTGACGACAGCGGAGTATGTCTTAGGCATCAGCATTATGAGGTTGCTGAGCCTCGTAGCCCCGCCCAGCAGGAGAATGAGCAATCCCGAGGCGGACGAGTCGAGCGTCCCCCCATGCCCGACTTTGCCGCCTCGGCCGATTATTTTTTTAGCGAGCTCGACGCAGGACGAGCTTCTGAGGCCCACGGGTTTATTGATTGGCAGAAAACCTTGCGGAAGCATGTTTTTCCATATTGCCGCGAATGGCATCGAGGGCATCCGAGATGGGGAGCTGAAGAGTACAGCCCGACGCCAAGTCGTGCCCCCCTCCTCCAAAGGAACCAGCGACGGCGCGGGCGTTGAAAGGGGCCCTGGCCCTCAAGCTGACGCGAACCTCGCGCTCGTCCGACCAGCCTATGCCCTCGCTGCAGAGCGCGGCCAGCCGCACACCTTTTATCCGAAGCAGGAAGTTCACGAGGTTCTCGGTGTCCTGGCGAGTCGTGCCGGTCCCCTCGAAGTCCTCCAACGTGATCCAGCACAGAGCGCACACCCCGCGCGCGAACGTCTCCGCACGCGATATCGCCCTCCCCCAAAGCCGGAGCGCGCCGACGGAGAGGTTCGAGTCGAGCTTTTCGGCAATGTCGTTGGGCGATGCGCCGGCGTTCAAGAGTTTCATCGCGCACTCGTGGCTCTTCAGCGTCGTAGAGGGAAAGCTGAAGCTCCCGTTGTCCGAAACTATGGCCGCATAGAGCGCCGTGGCCTCGTCCGGGTCTATCCCCCACCGCGACTGGAAGAGCAGTTCCGTGACCATCTCGCCCGTGGCGGATGCCGCCGGGTCCACCCAGTTGACGAGCCCGTACTCCTCGTTATCAATATGATGATCTATATTGACGATGAGGCACTCAAGGGCCCCGCCCAGCAACCCCGGGACCGACCGCGCGGCGTTGCTCGTGTCGATGCATATAGCTACACCGCCCGTCCCAGGAAATCCGTCTGGAAGACAGCGCATCGTTACGACGGGCGCGATATTCTGAAGAAACGCGTATCGCTCGGGGCATTGGTCGGGACATCCAAGCAGGACCCTCTTCGACATCCTACCCCCGAAATGCGCCAGAGCCACCGCGCACCCCAAGGTGTCTCCATCGGGTTTTTCATGGGTCAGAACGAGCCAGTTGTCGGCATTTTCGATTATGTTCAGGATTTTTTCTATCATCTACCGCCGTTTGGCATTATCCTCCTCGATCACTCTGTCTATCAGCTCGTCGATAGACCTCGCCTTGCGCTCGGAATCGTCGAACACGAAACGAAGCTCAGGTATCTGCCTTATGTGCATCTCGCGGCCCAGAAGTCCTCTGACCTGTCCGCTCGACGCCTCCAGAGCGGACAGGACACCTTTTTTCTTCGAATCGTCCAGCAACGTGAAATAGACCTTCGCGCAACTCAGGTCGCGCGAACAATCCACGTGGGTCAAAACAGCCTCCTTGACGCCCTCATCTTTGATCCTGTTAGCCAGAATGTCCGCTATGAGCCGCAAAAATTCCTTGTTGAGCCGTTCTATTCTAAAAGTCACCATATGGGAACACCTCGCGGCGCAGATCCAATATCTCGAACTCCCCGTCCTCTTCGCCCTTTTCCATGAAGGAACACATCCGCTCCACTCTCCGCTCCATCTCGCTCCCGTCCGATCCGACGCACGCCGCCGCAATATCAGCCCTGTCCCATGAGCCCTCCGGGCCAAGGTCAGCTAAAGACGCGTTGAAGCGTTTTTTAATCCTATCTAAGAGCGACCTCACGACCTGACGCCTGTCCTTCAGGCTCGAAGCCGCCGAAATTCGCGCCGAGAGCAGGACGACACCGACCCAGGGCCTCATATGTCGAGGGTCTTCTTCTCCGAGAGTATCTCGTAGGCCTCCACTATGTCCTTTTCGCGGAAATCCTGGAAACTGGAGAAGCTGAGGCCGCATTCGTTTCCAGCGGATATTTCTCGCACGTCCTCCTTGAAATGCCTCAGCCCGGACAGAGACCCGTCCCATATGACGATCCCGTCGCGCACCACGCGAACCTTGGTGCTGCGCTTTATGACGCCCTCCTGCATGAAGCACCCGGCGATCTTGCCCACCTTGGGCAGCTTGAATATCACCCGTATCTCGGCCTGGCCGACGACGTTTTCCCTCGTGTCAGGCGCCAGCATCCCCTCGAGGGATGCCTTTATGTCCTCCTGCATGTCGTAGATGACGCGATACAGTCTGATCTGCACACCCTCCGTCTCACTGAGTTTTTTCGCGTTCGCGTCGGGCCTTACGTTGAAACCTATGATGATCGCGTTCGAGACGGAGGCGAGCGTGACGTCCGAGCCGGATATCCTGCCCACTCCCTCATGTATGATGTTTATGCGCACATCGTCGGTGCTCATCTTCATGATGGTCGAGCGGAAAGCCTCGAGCGAGCCCTGCACATCGCACTTCAGTACGATGTTGAGCTGAGGAGTCTCATCGGACTGCAGCTGGTCGTAAAGCTCCTCCAGCGTCAGAGATGCCCTGGGACGGCCCTGGTCTCCCCTGTAAGACGAGGCGCTGACTAAATCGCGGGCCTCGCGCTCGCTGGCGATGATATGAAACGTCTCGCCGGGTATTGGGACGTTCTCAAGGCCCAAAAGTTCGACAGGGGTGCTGGGACCGGCCGCGTCTATGGCCTTGCCGGAATCGTCGAGCATGGCCCTTATCTTGCCCCACGACGTCTGCGTGGCTATGATGCCGCCGCGCTTGAGCGTGCCCTGCTGCACTATGACAGTGGCAACGGGCCCTTTGCCCTTGTCGAGGTTGGCCTCGACGACAATCCCCTCGGCAGGCACAGTGTCGGACGCCTTGAGCTCCGACATCTCCGCGACGAGCAGCACCATCTCTAGAAGCTGGTCGATGCCGTCGCCGGTCTTAGCCGACAGATCGACCATTATCGTGTCGCCGCCCCACTCCTCGGGGACGAGCCCGTAGTCGGACATCTGCTGCCTCACCCTCTCGGGCTTCGCGTCAGGCTTGTCGACCTTGTTTATGGCCACTATTATCGGAACCCCAGCCGCCTTAGCGTGATTCATGGCTTCGAGCGTCTGCGGCTTCACACCGTCGTCCGCCGCGACCACGAGTATCGCTATGTCGGTCACGCTCGCGCCGCGCGCGCGCATCGCGGTGAAAGCCTCATGCCCGGGGGTGTCGAGGAAGACGATCTCGTTGCCGTTGTAGTCGACCTTGTACGCCCCGATGTGCTGCGTTATGCCGCCAGCCTCCCCCTCCGTCACCCTCGTCTTGCGGACGAAATCGAGGAGCGTGGTTTTGCCGTGGTCGACGTGCCCCATGACGGTGACTATAGGCGACCTGGGCTTCGCATCCTTGGACGCGGTCAGTGGTTTCTTCGCAACGGCGAGGGGGAGGTGCTCAACCTCTCTTTTGCCGTCCTTTTTAACGGACGCCCCGCCGGCCTTCGCCTCTTTGCCCGATGGAGCCGGGTCCGGTGCAGCCTCCCCCTGAGGCTCCGGTGCACCGCGCCTTATCTCCCGGTTGAAAGCACTGCCTATCACGGCAAGTACGTCGTCGGTCGGCACCGAGTTCGCCGGAATCATGAAACCCTCGTCAATCAGAATCTTGACCACTTCAGACGGAGTCCTATTCAATTTCTTCGCTATATCCCCTACGGTCTCCCTCTCTCCCGCAAAAATAGTCTCCATCCTTTTCTCTGTTTCATCCTTTTCCCGATCGACTGAACCCGAAGGCGCATCGCCGCCCCCAACTCTCCGCTCACCGCCGCCTAGGCTGTCCTCCACCATTTGCGCCGTTTCCATATCTATAGAACTCATGTGCGATTTCACTTCAATATTAAGGTTCCTTAAAATATCGAGCACCTCTTGGTTGGTCTTTCCCAACAGTTTTCCCAGCTCGTAGACCCTGATTTTATTCATATCTGCAACGCCCCCCTGAGTGATGCCAATTCAATTCCCGTTGGGTGTCAACCGCGCGGCCAGGAGCGAAAATACCCGCTCCGGCTCCTCTTGCCTCACGCTCGCGATTTCAAACCGGCATTAAGCATTTCGGACAATTTTACCGCAAAACCGCTCTCTATGAACAGCGCGGCTATTTGCGCGCCCCGCACTCCCAGCGACCGGCCAAGGTCCTCTCGGGTCACGCCCCCCGCCACGCAGGAGACGCTCCCGCTTTCCAAGGACGGCGCGATCTTTCTGATGACTGACTGCGAGCAATCCTCTGTTCTGATTATAAGAAGGCGCTTTTTCCTCTTCAAAGCGCTCAAAACCTGGTCCTGGCCTATCATAAGCTCTCCCGCCCTCCTGGCGATGCCCAGCATCGACAGGGTCCTATCAGCCTGTGCCATCTGCCCCGCAGGCTCCATCCCGTTCGCCGCACATCTCCTCCAATAACGCGTAAATCCGCTTGTCGACCGGATGCTTGAGGGCTCGAGCGAGCGCGTTTTTCTTCATGGCCGCGCGCACGCACTCTCTGTCCGCGCATATATAAGCCCCACGGCCGGGAGCTTTGCCGGCCGCGTTTATCGAGACCTCGCCCGAAGGAGACCTGACGACCCTCAGCATCGAGTTCCTCGACAGTTCCTTGCCGCACCCCACGCAACGCCGAATCCTGCGCCGGGGCGGGGTCAATCCTTTGGAAGGTCCTCCCATAACGACTCCCCTGAGGTTTTTATTATATCCTCAAACAGATCCTGCATCGTTGGCAGCCTTTCAGGCTCGATCACCTTGATGTCTATCTTCCAACCCGTCAGCCTGGCGGCCAGGCGGACGTTCTGCCCGGCCTTGCCTATCGCCAGGGAGAGCTGGTCCTGCCGGACGTAGACCCGCAGAGAGTGCTCCTGCTCGAGCACCGGTTCTATCTTGGTCACCTTCGCGGGCGAGAGGGCGTTGCGGACGAACTGCATCGGCTCGTTGCTCCAGATGATGACATCTATCCTCTCCCCCCCAAGCTCCTCGCTTATGGATTTTATCCTTGCCCCGCTGTTTCCGACGCAAGCTCCGACGGGGTCCACGTTGACGTCCAAGGACGCCACCGCGATCTTGGCCCTCGTTCCCGCCTCGCGCACGATGGAGCGTATCTCCACCGTCCCCTCCGCGATCTCGGGCACCTCCAGCCCCAGGAGTTTTTTCAGAAGTCCGGGGTGCGTCCGGGAGACTATTATACGCGGCCCGCGCGTGGTCTTCCTGACGTCTAGCAACAGAAATTTCTTGCGATCGCCCGGTGGATAGAGCTCGCCGGAAATCCTCTCCTCCCTGGGAAGAAGGGCGTCGGTCCTGTCGTTCACCCTGACCAGTATCTGATCTCCCTCGGCCTTGAAAATGGTCCCGGCTACCATGTCTCCGATATGGTCGGCGAACTCGTTGAATATTATCTGACGCTCCGCGTCCTTGAGCCTTTGGATGATGACCTGCCTGGCGGTTTGAGCGGCTATCCTGCTGAAGTTCTCGGGGTACACCTCGACATAGGCGAAATCCCCGACATCGAGGCCGCCATGCCCGTGCTCGGCCGCCTCCAGCTTCGTCCACTCCGCGTCGCGATTCTCCACCTCCTCGACGATGCGGTACCTCTCGGCGAGCGATATCTCACCGCTGGTCAGATTGACGTGGACCTCCACGTCCTGATTACCGTTCCTGTATTTTTTATAGGCTGAGACCATGGCGGCCTCAAGGCTCGACGCTATTATCTCTATTGGAAGGCCCTTTTCGACTTCTATTTGTTTGAGTGCCTTGATGAAATCCTTGCCAAGCTGCATGCCCTCTCATCCCCATCATCTTTGGAATTGTTGTTTTTTCTTGGTCCCCTTCTGGAGGGTGAAGACCAGGTTTCCCCTCTTTATGCCGGCGAAAGGCAGGGAAACCGTCCCACCGTCCGGCGCCTCCAGCGTCACGACTCCATCTTTGCACGATACTATGCGGCCAGTAATCTTTTTCCTGTCGTGAGTCATCAGCGCGACGTCGCTTCCGGCGAACCTGGCGTAGTGCTCGGCAGTGAAGAGCGGGCGTTCAAGCCCAGGCGAGCTTGTCTCGATGCAATACTTCCCGGAGAACCACTCGGTCCCCTCCTCCTCGCGGCGTTCGAGGTAATCCGACACGGCGCGGGAGACCCTCTCGCAATCCGCGTGAAGCACCCCTCCCGGCGAGTCGATGTAAATCCGCAGCGTCGGCGCGAACCCCCGGCTCGCGATCTCCGCCCCGACGCACTCATACCCAAGCGATTCGGCCAAATCCACAATGTTTTTCCTCAAGAGAGCCATCCGCGCGCCAGTCATAATATATCAATCCATCCTTATCAAAAAACGAAGAGTGGGAAACCCCACTCTTCACAAGAAAATCCATGTGCAGAATAAGGAAATTATACCACCTTATTCTTAAATGGCAATCTCCTATCGGTGAAATTGATCGGTCAAAGGCACCTCAAAGGCACATGTCGGCGATGAAATTCCCCCACCAGTCTTCGATGCCCGAGACAAAGGCGTCCTCCATGCAGGGAATCAGCACATCCGCAAACAATACCGCGGCTTCGAGATCCGGCAGCAAATTGACGGCCTCGTGATCGACCATGCGGTCAGCGGCACAAAGCCCTAAAACAGCCATCTAAAATGCCCCCTCACTCAAAAAAGTTCCTCAAGACAATTATATTACAATCTCCTTATTTATTCCACAGCATAGTTCGGAGCTTCCTTAGTGATTACGACGTCGTGCGGGTGGCTCTCCTTCATCGACGCGCTCGTCACCTCGATAAAGCGCGAATTGCAGTGGAGCTCGGGGATATTCGCGGCGCCGACGTACCCCATGCCTGAGCGGATGCCGCCGACCATCTGGAAGACCATAGCGCTGAGCGTCCCCTTGTGAGGGACAAGCCCCTCTATCCCCTCCGGGACCAGCTTGTCCTCGTCGGCGCCCTCCTGGAAATACCTGTCCTTGCTGCCGCCCTTCATGGCGCCGAGGGAACCCATGCCGCGATAACTCTTGAACGAGCGCCCCCTGTATATGACAGCCTCGCCCGGGCTCTCCTCGGTCCCGGCGAAGAGCGATCCTATCATGACGCAGTCTGCGCCGGCCGCCAGCGCTTTGACTATGTCGCCGGAGTATCTTATACCGCCGTCGGCTATCACTTTGCACCCCGCATCGTGCGCCACGTCCGCCACGTTCATGATGGCGGCCACCTGTGGGACGCCGATGCCGGCGATTATGCGCGTTGTGCATATAGAACCCGGGCCGATGCCGACCTTCACGGCGTCGACACCAGCCTCGATCAGCGCCTTCGCGGCCTCGGCCGTCGCTATATTGCCGCCCACAAGCTGTATGCCGGGATATCTTTCCCGGATATCCCTCACAGCCATCAATACGGATTTGGAGTGCCCATGCGCGGTATCTACGACGATCACGTCGATGTCGGCGGCCACGAGCGCGTCGAGTCGCTCCATGCGGTCGGCGCCGGTGCCGATCGCGGCGCCCACTCGAAGCCTCCCCTTAGAGTCCTTCGTCGCGTTCGGGAAATCCTTGGCCTTCTGTATGTCCTTTATAGTGATCAGGCCCATGAGGCGGCGCTCCGCGTCCACTATCGGCAGCTTCTCCACCTTGCGGCTGTTCAATATGTTCTTGGCGCTGTCGAGGTCGGTGCCGACAGGGGCGGTCAGGATGTTGTCCCTGGTCATCACGTTGTCAATCGGCTGCTCGTAGTCGGAGATGAAGCGCAGATCCCTGTTGGTTATGATCCCGACCAGGCGAAGGCTCTTGTCCACGATCGGGACACCTGAAATGTGATAGTGCGCCATGAGCTCCATCGCTTGGCTCACCTTGTCCTTCGGTGTGAGGTAAAACGGATCCACTATGACCCCTGACTCCGATCGCTTTACCTTGTCCGCCTCTCTCACCTGTTCCTCTATAGCCATGTTCCGATGCAGTATGCCTATGCCGCCCTCCCTGGCTAGCGCGATCGCGAGGCGCGCCTCCGTGACCGTGTCCATTGCGGCGCTGCATATAGGGGTGTGGAGGGATATGCCGCGCGTCAGGAACGAAGACGTGTCTATCTGGTTCGGGTGTACCTCGCTGTAGCCCGGAACCAGCAATATGTCGTCGAACGTGAAACCCCTGTAACCGACAAATTTCGAATCCTTCCCCCGACCGCCGAGATGCTCGCTCTCATCGCTCAAAGTCCTTCTCCCTCCCATTTTGGTATCAATTAGGTAATAACGACGCGTCCGGCGGCGCTCCCGAAATTCTTTCCATAGTCGCGGTTCTTCCAAGACACGACATTATAAGCGCCAGCGGGGGGCCCTCCCCCCGCCCAGTGATCTTCAGACGAAGCGCGTGATAAAAATCCCTTCCCTTGATCTCACGCTCCTTTTGAAACGATCTCATGCAATTTTTTATGCTTTCCGACTCCCAGTCCTCGCGAGGGATATCGTACAGGCGCTTGGCAAGATCCCCAATCCACTCGGGATCCGCGCCGGGGAACGCTCCCCCCCCCTCCGGAGCGGCAAGCGATAACGCCACGGAAGCCTTCAGGTCATCGATTGTAGCACAGGCTGGACGCATTTCCCCTATGAGAAGCAGCATATCAGGGCTCGGCCCGCTGGCTGTCCCGGTGTTTTGGGTCAGAACGCCAAGACAGCCGAACAGATCCTCCAATGGAACATCAGCCACCGACAGCCTCCCGAAATGCCTCATTCGCTCTTCGTCGTGAACCGGCGTCACGAGTGCGACCGCATCGACGTCGAAGGCGCGAGCGAGCGCAAGCGGCGTCGATATCCTGTCCGCAGGCGCGCGGCTCCAGCTCAGGGTCGCGAGGTATGAGATAAGCGCCCCGGGGAGCCACCCGGCATCCCGGTAGGAACCTATGGATATGGCCCCGCCGCGCTTGCTCAGCTTATGCCTCTCATTGTCTAAGATCATGGGGATATGAACCCACTCCGGCGCGCTCCAGCCAAGTGCCCTGTATATCAGTTCCTGCTTGGGGGCATTTGAAAGGTGTTCCTCACCCCTGATGACGTGGGAGACCCCTGAATCGTGATCATCCACGACGACAGCGAAGAGATACGTGTGAGATCCGTCGCCGCGCGCCAGCACAAAATCGGCTATTGAATCCGTCCGAAGGGTCATGTCCCCCCTCAGCCTGTCGCGGAACGTAAAAAACACATCCCCCTCGGGCACCGCGAATCTCCAGCAGTGCGCCTCGCCCGCGGACATCCTGCCGCGCCGCTCGTCATGCGGCAAACCCCTGCACGGATCTCTCGCCTCCTCGACCCTCCCCTCCCCCGCGCCGGAGTGCGAGCAGAAGCACGGATAAGCCGCGCCGAGCGCCGCAAGCCCGGCCAGGACCTCGGCATAGCGCGAGCCCCTCTCCGACTGCCTCGCCGCCACTTGATCGGGCGCTATCCCCAGCCATGTCAGGTCCCGCAGTATGGATTCCTCGTAAATGATCGAAGACCGCGCCCTGTCGGTATCCTCGAAGCGAAGGATGAAAACACCGCCGCCGCGCTTCGCCCACAGGTAGTTGAAGAGCGCGGTGTGTGCTCCGCCTATGTGAAGCGATCCCGTAGGGGAGGGCGCGAATCTCGTGACCGTCCTTACGCTAGTTTCCCCCAATCCCGCTCACCCTCCCTATGACTTCGAGCCGCGCCTCCGTTACGCCGGACCTCCTTATGCCAAGCAGTTCCGCCGCCGCGTGGGACACGTCAAGCAGCCTGTCCTTATGTCCGCCGAAGCGGTCCGTTATCCTGACGACCACTGATTTACCCGTCGAGGGCGCGGTCACTTTGACGAGCGTCCCAAACGGAAGGTCACGCGCCGCCGCAGTCAGGTGCGTATCGGTAAAACGCTCGCCGTTCGCGAATTTTTTGCCGATGAATTTCCCTCCGTACCACGACACCGGGCCGGACACATCGTACTTTCCGCCTATCCGGTGCTCCGGCGTGAGGGCAGGGGCGTGAACGTTCCCAAGCGCCTCGTATATCCGCGACATCAACTCCAAGGCCAGTATGTCAGGGCGGAGCGCTGCCGCTCCGCTGTGTTTGGAATTTGGGGATATGAGCACTCTGTCCCCTATGAGCAACGACCACTTGCCGCCCGCCTCGGAGACTCTAAGATCCTCGATTTTAAAACCGCCCCTGTACTGGTCGTTGAACCTCCGGGACAGCTCAGCCGCATCGTCCGAATGCGCGGCGGGGAAACGCCATATTGTCATGCCACCAATCCTCCACGCGACGGACACGTTATCGCGGACGACAGCCGAGGGCACGGCGTTGGCCGTCTCACCCCTCTGTATCGCTGACATCGTAAAAATGAGAACAATCCCTATTTTTTCAAGAAAATTAGTCGGCATAAGCTCCTCTTTTTGAGATCGATCCGGCGCGCGTCAAATCTCATATCGCTCTATAGTGACGGCGGCATAGCACTCCATGCGCTCCGCCCTGCCCACGCTTCCCACATGCTCGCCGGATTTCACCTTGACGTTCAAACCTGAAAACGGGCAGCGGGCCTTGATTATCGCCTTCAAAAAATCCGCGATTCCCGGCATCGCCTCGCCAAGCCTCGGCACCTGAGCTACAAGCGTGATATCCGCCCACACCAAATCCCACCCCTTCTCGACCAGCACGCTCACCACCCGTTCCAGAAGCGCCGCGCTGCGCGCATCCTTATATCGTCCGTCGGAGGCCGGGAACAGGGTCCCTATGTCCCCCTCCCCTGATGCGCCGAGCAACGCGTCAGCCAGGGCGTGACAGATTATATCGGCGTCGGAGTGTCCCAGCAACCCAAGGCGCGACGGTATCTCGACTCCGCCCAATACGAGCCTGCGGCCCGGAACGAGCTCATGCACGTCATATCCCATTCCGACGCGGAGCTCCTTCGCGCGCGCCGCCAGGGAGGTCGCCACAGCCCAATCGAAGTCGGTCGTAATTTTGAAATTCCTCTCGCTGCCCGGCACATAGGAGAGCTCGCGCGACGCCTCCAGCCATAACGCCGCCTCGTCGGAGGCGCCGCGCGCTTCAGACTCCAACAGCTCGAGCAGCGATCTCCTGCGGAAAGCCTGGGGCGTCTGCGTCCGATAGATTTTTTCCCTTGATATAGCTCTCAGCGCACCACCGTCGACCTCCTTCAGCGAATCGCGCGAAGGCAGAAGAGGCACGGCGCCGCGCTCTGTCTCCGTCGCTCCGATCAACGCCTCGCACACCTCCTCGGTGAGAAACGGCCTCGCGGCATCGTGGATCATGACGTAGTCGGAGCTCGCCGCCCGGAGCCCGTTCCTCACCGACTCAGAGCGCGTTTCACCGCCGTGCGCGTACGTCACCGGGCACCTGAAACCATGATTCTCCGAGTAGGAGTCCCAGCCTGGAGGCATGACGACCACCAGCTCGCCGACCATCCCGCGGGAAAAGAGCCGGTCAGCGACGCGCGCGCTCCACATCCACACCGGCACGGGCCCGAGCCTCCTGAACTGCTTAGGGATCCCCCCGAGACGGTTCCCGGCGCCAGCCGCGACGAGGATGAACGACCACGAAGGCGAAGCGCCGCTCATCTCTTTAGCTTGCCAAACACCATTCTGCCCGCGGACGTCTGGAGCATCGAGGTGATCACGATATCGGCGGTCTGCCCTATATCGCTCTCCCCATCCTCCACCACGAGCATCGTGCCGTCCTCCAGGTAGCCTATACCCTGCCCCTGCTCCTTGCCCGGGCGGATGATGTCGATCCTCACCTGCTCCCCCGGAAGAAACTGGGGTTTCAACGAGTTCGCGAGGTCGTTCACGTTGAGGACGCTCACCCCCTCGATCCTGGCTATCTGATTGAGGTTATAGTCGGTGGTCACGATCCTGGCATCCATCCTTTTACAGAGTTCCACCAACGCCTCGTCCACCTTATCCCTCTTCAGCTCCTTCATGCTCATATCAATTATGCTGACGACCATGCTCTTTATCTGCTGAAGCTCAGAGACGACGTTCAGTCCCTTGCGCCCGCGCGCCCTCCTCGCCGGGTCGGACGAATCCGCCACTCCCTGCAGTTCGGTGAGCACAAAGCGAGGCAGCACCAACACGCCCTCCAGAAACCCGGTGTTCGCTATGTCAAGTATGCGCCCGTCGATGAGCGCGCTGGTGTCCAGAACCTTCTTGCTCGCATCCGCGTGGTCAGACAGCTGGTCCGAACTGTAAGCCGCCGACAGGTCGATCGCCTGCTTGCGCTTGTCACGCCTGGAGGAGAACTTCCCCCCTCGAACCACGATGTTTATTACAAGGGCCCATATGTCGTCGCGTCGTTTCAGAAATGACCACATGCCGACGAAGGCGAAGAATATGTTGAGCGCGATGGCGATATAAAAACCTATGCCGGGTATTCCTATGAAAGGAATCGCGACCAGATTGGCGAGCAGCAGGCTCACTATCAGCCCAAGAGTCGCCACCCCTATGTCGGAGATCATGACGTTCTGCAGCATGTTCTCAAGAAATTGCCCGGTCCTTCGCAGTGCCCACCAGACGATGGGAGTCAATATAAAACCGATCATTGCCAATAACATTATGGAAAAAGTTGTCCAGACGTTCGGGTAGGCAAGTTCCTTCATCCAGTCGAGCTTCAGGGAAAGCAACGCCTGCGCTATCTGATACCCGGCTATGCCTCCGACGAGCGTCATAAAAAATCTAAGCACCATCTTCATGACCGCGTTTATTCCGCTTTCATTCACCTAACCCTCCCCCTTCATAAGAGCCTGCGCCCCTGCGCTCAATCCTCCTCTCTCTCCATCTCCCGCCTGGACTCAAGGGCCATGTGCAAAGTCATCCGGTCGGCATAGCCTATGCTTCCCCCCACCGGCAGACCATACGAGAGACGTGATATCCTTACGTCGAATTCAGACAGCGACTCCTGGATCATGAAGGCGGTCATGTCCCCCTCTACGCGGGGGTTGAGCGCCAAGATCACCTCATCAGGCGAAATGGCCGTTATCCTTCTCCTCAGGTTTTCCACGCTTGCTTTTGGGATCTCCTGATCCTCAAGAGGCGAGCACCTGCCGCCAAGCACGTGGTACAGACCTTCGTACACGCCCGACTGTTCCATTGCCACGCAGTCCTCCTGAGTCTCGACTACGCATATCTTTCGTCTGTCCCTGCGCGGGTCGGAGCATACGGAACATACGTCCTCGGTGGTTATATTGCCGCATTCGACGCAGGAGCGCACCTGCTCCCTCATCTCCGAGACAGCCCTGGCGAACGATCTGGCCCACTCCGGGTCCTGCCCGAGCATGAAGAAGACCATGCGCCTCGCGGTCTTCTCGCCCACCCCGGGGAACTTGCTCCACAGGCTTATGAGTCGATCGATCGAATCCGGCACACCCAACTAAAAAAGACCCGGGATGTTCATTCCGCCCGTCAAGCCGCCCATGCGCTTTTCAGCGAGCTCCCTGCCGAGGCGTATGGACTCCCTCACAGCCGACAGCACCAGATCCTCCAGCATCTCCACGTCCTCAGGGTCTACGACTTCCTTGGAGATCGATATCGAAATTACGTCTCCGTGCCCGTTCGCCTTGGCCGTAACCATCCCGCCGCCGCTCGCGCCCTCGACCACCTCGTTCGCCAGCTCCTCCTGCGCCAACGTCATCTGAGCCTGCATCCTCTGAACCTGCTTCAACATTTTATCCATTTTCATATTTGAAATCATCGTCCTTTTCTGTGCAATATTTTATGCCGCGCGACAGTCATGAGGGCTGCTTCCATACATCAAGCCCCATTTTTTTGAGCAGCACAAGCATCACGAAAACAGGAAGCCGTACCACCCTCCTCCAGCGGCTCGGCTCCTGAATGACCCTGTACAACCACTCCAGGCGCAGTTTCCTCCACCCGGCCGGAGCCCTCTTCAACCTGCCGGATATGACGTCGAAGCTGCCGCCGACTCCAATACCGACTATATTGCCGAGTTTGCCCCTATTTTCATAAAGCCAATACTCCTGTTTGGGCACCCCGAGCGCCACCAAGAGTATCTGAGCGCCAGCCCCCCGTATCTCTTCGCATATGCCGTCGTCCTCGTCCCGCTTGAAATAGCCGCTTCTGGCGCCCTTGACCGACAGGCCCGGGTATTTCTCTCTCAGCTTCATGGCGGCCTCGGCCGCCACGGCAGGCTTGCCGCCGAGGAAGTAGACCGCCCATCCGTGCCCCGCCGCGAGGCGGCATAGATGATCGACGAAGTCTATCCCGGGTATCCGCTCCTGGACGCTGAAGCCCAAAAAACGCAGAGCCCACACGAGTCCAGTCCCGTCCGGCAGGACAAGGCCCGCCTCCCGCACGATCATGCCGTACTTGGCGTCGCCGCGGCTGAGCAGTGCCGCAAGCGCGTCGGGGGTCACTATCATCTGAGGGGCATTGTTGGCCCTTATCCATCCGCCCACCCTCCCAAGGGCGTAGTCCAGGGAAAAATTGTCAACCGCCACGCCCCAGAGCGACGGGCGTTTCATCGAGCTGTCGTCCTTATTCCCGTAACGGGCGATCGCTATGTAAATCCCAATCCCCACGAGGGCCGCGCTCACGGCGAGGGAGAACGGGTCGATCAGGCGCATCTGCAAGACCGCCATAGACGCCCCGCACGTCCCGCAAATCGCGGTCACGATGAACACCGCGACGGGATGGTCGATGCCCCGGTTCACCAGTTTCCTGTAAAAAAGCATGTTGCCCAACGGCTTTGGGGAGAACGCCGCCGACAGGACACTGAGGGACGTCTCTATTATCGGGATGGCCAAAAGCCCTAGCGGGAGGATCATGACGGTGGCGAAGGCAACCCCCTTGCTCGCCCCCAGCATCGACGTACCAGCGAGCAGCGTGCCCCACATCGTGGAGAGCGGCGCGCCGAGCCTGCGATATACATTGACGTGCCTGCTCCAGAAGACGAGGATGAGCGCGAGGCCGCAGAGAGACATGACGAGGGCATCCGACGGACCCTTGGACGACAGGGCGGTCACCGCCACCATCAATATCCAGCTGACGAGAATCAGTCCTCCGCCCATTCCCGGTATCTCGTCCAACTCCTGGAAGAGCACCGGGAAAAAACCCATCCAGAGAGTGCTCAATATCATTATCGTCGTGATGTTGGATAGATACAGAAATTCCCCGTCGGGCCTGCCGATAAAGGTGATCCTCGGCCCAAGCAGCGCCACCCCGAACCCGATCGCCAGATAGCAGAACCGCAGATCCCAGTTTTTGGCCACCTTCTGGCAAAAGCCGACCAAACCCGATATGACGCCGGCGGTTATCATGAGCTTCATCGGAGCGCTCGATGCCCATATCCCGCATATGGCCCAGGAGGCGATCAGGCTGATGTCCCTGAGATAATAGTACTGGTCGCGCTCGAGGTCGCGCCTGAAGAACCTCTGGGTAAAAAAACACGCGACGACGACGGACGCCACGACCATCGCCATTCTGACAAAACCAGCATCCTGCCCTGACAGCTGAAGAAGAAGGGAGCGGATCATGGCGGGTATGTCAGACCGCTATCCTGTCCAAGCCGCCGACATATGGCCTGAGGGCTTCTGGAATGACGATGCTGCCGTCCTCCCTCTGGCAGTTCTCCATTATGGCTATGAGGCACCTGCCTACGGCGATACCTGAACCGTTCAAGGTATGGACGAAGCGAATCCTGCCGCCATCCTTCGAGCGATAGCGCGTGCCCATGCGCCGCGCCTGGAAGTCCTCGCAGTTGCTGCACGAGCTTATCTCCCTGTAGCAGTTTTGCGACGGAAGCCAGACCTCTATGTCATACGTCTTGCAGGACGCGTTGCCTATATCGCCAGTCGAAAGCAGGACCACGCGGTAGGGCAGCTCCAGCAGCCGCAGCACGCGCTCCGCGGCGCCGAGCAGCAGGTCGAGCTCGGCGTAGCTCGTCTCAGGCGTGCAGAGCTTCACCAACTCGACTTTGTCGAACTGATGCTGCCTCAGCATCCCCTTCATGTCCCTGCCATACGAACCCGCCTCCCTCCTGAAGCACGAGGTGTAAGCCGTGTAGAGAAGGGGCAGGTCGCTCTCATTCAGTATCTCGCCGTAATGCAGATTCGTCAGAGGGACCTCCGCTGTGGGTATGAGCCATAGATCGTCATTGGCGCACTTGTACTGGTCATCCGCGAACTTGGGGAGCTGCCCCGTGCCCTGCATCGTCGCGGAGTTAACGAGCAGCGGCGGCATTATCTCCCTGTAGCCGTGTCTGGTGGTGTGCAGGTCGAGCATGAAGTTGATGAGCGCCCTCTCGACTCGCGCCCCATGCCCCTTGAGGACGGTGAAGCGGCTCTCCGAGAGCCTTGCTCCTCGCTTGAAATCCATTATGTCCAGCGCCTCGCCGAGCTCCCAGTGCGGCTTGGGCTCGAAGGGGAACTCCTTCGGCGCGCCCCATTTTTTTATCTCCAGGTTGTCGCTCTCGTCCCTCCCCTCTGGAACGCTCGCGTCGAGTCTGTTGGGCATCATGAGAAGTTTAGACCGAACATCCTCCTCGATCTCCGCCAGTTGGGCATCGAGCTCCTTGATGCGCTCGCCCGCAAGGCGCATCTCCTCCATAAGAGCGGAGGCGTCCCCGCCGGATCTCTTGATGTCCCCCACCTTGCGGGACCCCTCGTTGCGAGACGCCTTCAGGTCCTCGGCGAGGCCCAGTATCGCCCTCCTGCGCGCCTCCAGATCGAGCAGCGCGTCGAGGTCGAAGCTGTGACTGCGTTTTTTGAGCAGCTCGCGGACGTCGTCGGGGTTCTCCCTTATCCATTTGGGGTCGAGCATCATTCGCCCTCCCCATTGGCGCGCTCTCTCGCCCGGGCTAGAACATTAGCCGTCTCGAGCGCGGCCAGCGCGGCATCCGCGCCCTTATTGCCGGCTTTGCTCCCCGCCCTCATGAGCGCCTGTTCGAGATTCGAACAGGTGAGCACGCCAAAGCCAACAGGCGTCCTCTGCTCCAGGCTCACGCTGGCGAGCCCCTTGGACACCTCTGCGCAGACGTAGTCGAAATGCGGGGTGTCGCCCTGTATCACCGCGCCCAGAGCCACTATCGCGTCGTACCTGCCCGTCAAGGCTATCTCCTTCGCCAAAAGCGGCAGTTCCCAAGCTCCCGGCACCCAATACACGTCTATATCCTGGCGGCGGACGTCATGCCTGGTCAAGGCGTCCACCGCCCCGTCGATAAGCCTGCCTGTGATCAGCTCGTTGAAGCGGGACGCCGCAACGGCGAACCGCAGCCCCGAGCCTATCATCGAACCCTGAACAGTCCTCATGAACACCAAACCTCCGATATATTCGCTAAACAAACCGGGCGTCCCTCAATTCAAATGCAGCATGTGACCCATCTTGCGGCACTTGGTCTGAAGGTACCTCTTGTTGTGCTCGTTCGCGGGGAACTCGAGCTGAACTCTCTCCGTTATCTCCAGCCCATAACCCTCCAATCCGACAACCTTTCTCGGGTTGTTGGTCATCAGCCTGATCTTCTTTATCCCCAGATCGAGCAGGATCTGCGCCCCAACTCCGTAATCCCTGAGATCCGGCGGGTAACCGAGAGCGATGTTGGCGTCCTCGGTGTCCAGCCCCCGCTCCTGCAATTCATACGCCTTCAGCTTGGCGAGAAGCCCTATCCCGCGCCCCTCCTGCCTCAGATACAGTATCACGCCCGCGCCCTCGCGCTCAATCTTATCCATCGCCTGGTGGAGCTGCTGGCCGCAGTCGCACCTGAGCGAGCCGAAGGTGTCCCCGGTGAGACACTCCGAGTGGACCCTCACCAGAACGCTGTCCGGGGATCTGACGTCCCCCTTCACCAAAGCGAGGTGCACCAGGGACTCGTCGTCAGGCAAATACCTGTAGGCGTATCCCCGGAAATCCCCGTAAGCCGTCGGGAGCTCTACCTCCGCCTCGCACGTGACCAGATGCTCCATGCTCAGCCTGTACTTTATCAGATCCGCCACCGAGATTATCTTGAGGCCGTGCCTGCTGGCGAAGCCCAGCAACTGCGGCAGCCTGGCCATGGTGCCGTCCTCGTTCAACACCTCGCAGATCGCGCCGGCACCGCCGCACCCCGCCAAGCGCGCCAGATCGACGGCGGCCTCCGTGTGACCCGCTCGCTTCAGCACTCCCCCCGGTTTAGCGATGAGCGGAAACACGTGGCCCGGACGCCTGAAATCCCCCGGGACCGACGCCGGCGCGGCGAGCCTGCGGACGGTGACGGCCCTGTCCTCCGCCGATATCCCCGTGGTGGTGTCCGCCATTGCGTCCACCGACACGGTGAACGCCGTGCCGTGAAGATCGGTGTTGCGCTCGACCATGAGGTCCAGCCTCAGTCTTTCCGCTATGTCGGGGGCAAGGGGGCAACACACCAGACCTCGCGCGTGCCTCACCAAAAAATTCATCTTCTCGGCTGTGCACGACTCGGCCGCCATCACGACGTCCCCCTCGTTTTCGCGGTTTGCGTCGTCCACCACTATTACCATTTTACCAGAAGCAATATCATCTATGGCATCACTTATTGTATTTAAATGCAATTCTTCTTGATTCCCCATCACAATACCCCCCTAAGACCAGCCGTATTCGCGTAGTTTCTCCCACGTCAGCGCATCGGCGCCGCCCAGCTCGTTTTTCTCCGTCCGAATCCGAAGGAGCCTGGCCGCATAGCGAGCCATCGCGTCTATCTCGATGTTGACGCGGCAGCGCGGGGTGAGCGCGCCTATCGTTGTGGCGGACATCGTCGCTGGGATGACGCCGACCGAGAACTCCTCGCCGGACGAGTCTATCACCGTCAGGCTGACGCCGTCTATCGCTATCGAGCCCTTGGCCGCGATCCCCCACGATATGCGCTCCGACGCGGAGATCCATATTTTTTTCGACCCGCCCCCGTCCTCTATGCGGGTGACCGACCCGACCTCGTCGACGTGCCCCAGAACCATGTGCCCGTCGAGCCTTCCCCCGACCTTCACGGCGCGCTCCAGGTTCACGGCGTCGCCGGCGTGAAGGTCGCCCAGGCGCGTGGCCCGCAGGGTCTCCCCCATCATCTGCGCGCAGAACGAGCCTCCCTCCGCCCATATCGCTGTGAGGCACGCGCCGGAGACCGATATCGACTCCCCCGGCGCGACCTCGCGGGCAATCGCTGTAGATCCTATGCGCAGGCGATAAATATCACCGGCGTCGTGGGCCAGGGACAGGACCCTCCCGACGCTCTCTACAAGTCCGGTGAACACGAGGGAATGCCCTCCAGCCAGAGATCGTCCCCTATCTTGCGAACCCTAACTTGCTTCAGTGATATGGCGTCTCCCATGTTGGCGAACGTGATGTTCTGAGACAGGTTGATTCCCCTGCCCAGCAGCTTGGGGGCGATAAAGAGGGAGAATTCGTCAACGGCGCCGGAGGCTACGAACGAGCCTATGACGCCGGCGCCTCCCTCCACCATGAGGTTGTTCACCCCCATCGCGGATATCTCGCTCAGAATGCGGCTCACCGGTATATGAGGCCCGGTGTCCTCTGTATGCTTGATTATCTTAGCGCCCCTTTGGACGAGCTTTGATTCCCTCGCCTCGTCCGGGGCGGCTCCCGCGAAAAAGACGCACCTCCCTTCATCGAGGACGCGAGCGCTCGGAGGGGTGTCGAGGTTTCTGTCAATTACGATTTTAAGCGGCGAGAGGCCCTCGGAGCCGCGGACCGTCAGCATGGGGTCGTCCTTCAGGATGGTTCCTACCCCCACCACTATGGCGTCGTTCTCCGCCCGCATGAGGTGCGCCCTCACCCTCGACGGCTCCCCGCTTATCCATTTGCTCTCGCCGTCCGGCATCGCCATGCGGCCGTCCAGCGACACGGCCGCCTTGACCGTCACCCACGGGCGACCAATCGTCATGTTCCTGATGAAGCCCCTGTTGATCCAGCGGCACTCGTCCTCCAACACTCCGACCTCCACCTCCACCCCGGCGTCCGAGAGATGCTCGATGCCCCCTCCGCGGACCTTCGGGTTGGGGTCCCGGATGCCCACTATCACCCTGGACACCCCCGCTTCGATCAAAGCGTCGCAGCACGGCGGCGTGTTCCCGACGTGGCAGCAGGGCTCGAGATTGACATATACGGTACAGCCTGCCACGGATTGCCGCGCCTTCCTCAGCGCGTCAACCTCCGCGTGAAAGCCGCCGTAGTTCCTGTGAAACCCGCAGGATATCGCCCTCCCGCCCTCCACGCCGTAGTCTACTATGACGCAACCGACGCGCGGATTCGGGCTTACGCTGCCGGTCCCTCTGTAAGCGAAGCTCAACGCCATTCTCATGTAGCGCTCGTGCGTGTTTCGTTCCGATGAAGAGTGCGTCAAGGATTATTTTCCTCCAAGGGCTCATTCTGTCCGGATATGTCCAGAACCCGCAATATTCTGCCGGCCAAGACCGGCCCGACGCCG
The DNA here is from genome assembly GCA_031269245.1 of Synergistaceae bacterium. Classification (GTDB taxonomy): domain Bacteria; phylum Synergistota; class Synergistia; order Synergistales; family Synergistaceae; genus JAIRKI01. The sequence continues at coordinate 81,156 of JAISZL010000032.1, forward strand.
GGCACCGCGGACAGATCCTCGTGCGTGAGACGTGCTATCGCCCTCAGGCTGCCGAATCTTGACAACAACTGCGACACCCTATTTTTACCCATTCCAGGGATATCTTCAAGTGTGCTTTTGGAAAATTTTTTATCCCGCTTCTGCCTGTGGGACGTTATCGCGTACCTGTGCGCCTCGTCCCGCACCCTCTGAAGGAGCCGGAGCCCCGGGTCGGTCAGGTCGAGCCTTATCGGCTCGGCTCGGCGGGGCGTAAAAATCTCCTCCTCCCTCTTGGCGAGCGCAACCGCGGGTATTCCGCCCAGGCCAAGGCTCTCCAGCGCGCGAAGGGCGAACTCGAGCTGCACCGGCCCGCCGTCGATCATTATCAGCTGGGGCATCGGCTCCTGCGAGTCCATGCACCGCCTGTATCTCCTGACTAGCGTCTCCTCCATGGAGCGGAAGTCGTCGATCCCCTCCACGCCGCGTATATTGAACCTCCTGTACAGGGAGGGGTTGGACATGCCCTGCTCGAAGACGACCACGACCCCCACGGTATTCTCCCCCGCCGTGTGCGATATGTCGAACCCGTCTATCCTCCAGGGAAGAGTCCTCAGCCCCAGGGATTCCTGCAGTTTCTTGAGAGGCGCCCACTCCCCGCTGTTCTCCTCCGCCATGGCCGGAGTGGAGAGGCGCTGACGGCTGACCCTCCATATGGCCCTGATCGTGTCCCTCAAACGAGCCGCTTCCTCGAACTCCAAGCGGGCGGCGGCGGCGTCCATTCTCCTGTGGAGCCTTCCGGCCAGGTCGGCGCCCTGGCCCTGAAGGAGCAGGATCAGGTCCGCGACGCGCTCGCGATACTGTGACTCGCCGCACAATTTCGCGCACGGCGCCAGGCACAGCCCAAGCGTGTGTCTCATGCACGGGCGCTCTCTAGATGGCGGCTTGTCGGAGCGTATGCCTAGCGAGCACGTCCTCAAGGGGAAGTACCTCTCCGCGAGCCGCAGCAAAGCTCTGAGGTCTCTGGTCTTGACGAACGGGCCTATGTAGACGGCGCCGTCGCTCTGCCTGACTCGCGTGACTATGGCTCTCGGGAAATCCTCCTGCGTGACCTTGATGAGTGGGTAGCGTTCGCCCATCTTGAGCTCAACGTTGAAAAACGGCTGATGCAGTTTTATCAGCCGAGACTCCAGCACCATCGCCTCGGCCTCGGTCTCCGTCCTTATGGTGGATATGTCGGCTATGTCGGACACCAGACGGGCGAGCCTCGGCGAGGCGAAGCCCGAGTGCCTGAAGTAAGACTCAACCCTTTTCTTGAGCGATTTGGCCTTGCCTATGTATATTATGGCGCCGTCCGCACTGTGCATGAGATAGACCCCAGGTTTGTCGGGAAAGCGCCGAATCATCTCAGGCAAATTTTCTTTGTCCATTGCTCCAACCTTTTGCTTGATCTTCGTTCGTCATTAAAACCATCGTACAGTATAGCACTCATGCTAAATATAGTATAAGATAGCCGGGTTGAGTTTATAAAAAGTTCTCCAGGAGGTGCAACCTCGCTTGAAATTACAGCTTCATAACGACTTGTCCGCCCGCAAGGAGCCGTTCGAGCCGCTCCGGCCCGGACATATAAGTTTTTATGTCTGCGGGCCCACGGTCTACGATTATTTTCACATCGGCAACGCCAGACCGTTCATAGTCTTCGACGTCCTGAGAAGATATTTCGAATCGAAGGGCTTCGACGTCAAATATATCCAGAACTTCACGGACATCGACGACAAGATGATACAGCGGGCGGCCCAAATGGGCATAACGGTGCCGGAGTTAGCGGAGCGATTCATAAACGAGTACTATGAGGATGCCGACGCGCTCGGGATAAAACGGGCCACGTTCAACCCCCGGGCGACCCAAGAGATGCCGTCCATAATAGGCATGATCGAAAATCTGGTCGAGAAGGGGCACGCTTACGAAGCGGACGGAGACGTGTACTTCGAAGTCGATACATATCCCGAATACGGCAAGCTCTCGAAGCAGAGCCTCGACGACCTGCGCTCGGGCGCGCGCGTCGAGATCGACGAGCGCAAGCGCCAGCCGCTGGACTTCGCGCTCTGGAAGGCGCGGAAACCGGGCGAGCCGGCGTGGGAGAGCCCTTGGGGCATGGGGCGTCCCGGGTGGCACATAGAGTGCAGCGCGATGGCGTCAGGCCATCTCGGGGAGACCATCGACATTCACGGAGGGGGCAGCGATCTGATGTTCCCCCACCACGAGAACGAGATAGCCCAGAGCGAGGCCGCCCACGACAAGACGTTCGCCAGGTTCTGGATACACAACGGATACCTCATGATCGACAGGGAGAAGATGTCGAAGTCGCTGGGCAACTTCTTCACGGTCCGCGACGTGAGGGCCAGGTACTCGGCCCCGGTCATAAGGCTCTTCATGCTCTCGGCCCACTACCGCTCCCCGATAAATTTCTCGAACGAGACGCTGGAGCAGGCGTGCCACGCGCACGAAAGGCTGCGCAACGGCTGGGTTGAGATATCGTACGCGCTCCAGACCCGTCCGTGCGACGTGGTCCCGTGCGAGCGCGACGAGGATTTGAGGGAGGCGCTCAGATCCTCCAGGGAGCTGTTCGGCGAGTGCATGGAGGACGACTTCAACACCGCCGGAGCGATAGGCGCCGTGTTCGACCTCATACGCGGCACGAACACGTCGCTATGCCGCCCAGGAGGCATCGACTACGAGACCGTCCAGGAGGCCGCGAAATTTCTCCGCATGGTCGAGGAGGTCATGGGGATCTTCGGGATAGACGAAGACGCCAGCGACTCGGAAACGCATGAGATAGAAGCCCTCATAGAGGAGAGGAACGAGGCCAGACGGAGCAAGAACTTCGCCAGGTCGGACGAAATCCGCGTGTCCCTCAGCGAACGCGGCATAATCCTGGAGGACACCCCGCAGGGGACGAGGTGGAAGCGGGCGGAGCCATGCGGATGAATTTTTCAAGAAAACGCTGATTTATTGTTAGGG
>JAISZL010000041.1 GCA_031269245.1 Synergistaceae bacterium
GGTGCGCGAGGCGTTCCAGAAAAACTTCATGACCTGCCGCTGTACCGGCTACATACAGATCACCGACGCGGTGATGGAAGCGGCCGACGTGCTGGCCGGCAGGAAGAGTTTTCAGGAGATGGCCCGCCGCATGGAAGCGGGAGATCATATATGGAACACCTCATACCCGCGCCCGAGCGCTATCTACAAGGCAACGGGCACGTTCGACTACGGCGATGACGAATATCTCAAGATGCCTGAGGGCACGCTTTTCGCGGTGCCCGTGGTCACGGAATACCGCCACGCGCTGGTCAAGAAGATCGACTTCTCCGAGGCCGAAAAAATGCCCGGCGTCTACAAGATCGTCACGGCCAAGACACTCACCGACAACAAGGGCACAAACCGAATCCGCGGTCAGGTCGGCAGCCCCACCGCCACCACCGACGGCTGGGAGCGCCGGATGATAGTGCCCGAGGGCGACAAGATACGCCAGTGGGGCGAGTGCGTGGCCGTCGTCTGCGCCAATACCGAGAGCGAAGCCCGCGCGGCGGCCGCCGCGGTCAAAGTGGAGGTCGAGCCGCTCAAGGAAATGATCGATATACACCAGGCGATGGCCCCCGACGCGATACCGGTATACGACGAAATCGAGGGAATAGACGGCATACGCAACGCCTTCAACAAGCGCCCCTTCCAGAAGGGGAACGACCCCAAAGACCTGATAGACAACGCCGCCCACAAGGTGGAGGACACGTTCTACAGCTCGCGCCAGCCCCATCTCACGCTTGAGACCGACTGCGGCTACGGGTATTACGACGAGGAAGGCCGCATCTGCCTCCAGACCAAGAGTATCTGCGTGTACAGGCATCAGTTGATGATAGCGCGCGGAATCGGCGTGCCGCCCTCGGGGATTCGCGTCATTCAGAACAACATGGGCGCTACGTTCGGCTACAAGGTGGGCCCGACGAACGAGTACCTGCTCGCGGCCTGCGTCATGGCTTGCAAGGACCGCCCGGTCTACATGCGCCTCGACATGAAGGAGCACATCACCCGCACCCCGAAGCGCTCCCCGTTCCTCATGAACATCCGCGTCGGGGCGGACGAGGAGGGCCGCATCGTCGGAGGGGAGCACGTGTGGTACGTCGATCACGGCCCCTACTCCGAGTCGAGCCAGGACCTCATGAACAAGGGGATACAGTTCTTCCTTGCCCCCTACGACGTGGCCAACCTGAAGGGCGTCGGCTACACCGTCTTCACCAACCACCGCTGGTCCGCGGCGTTTCGCGCGTACGGCGGACCCCAGACCTATTGGGGCGGCGAGACGGCGATCGACATGCTGGCGCACGAGTGCGGGATGGATCCGTTCGAGTTCCGCGTCAAGAACGTCATGAAGGACGGCGGCTTCTCGCCGAGCGGCCAGCGCTTCGAGGTCTATCCGTTCCCGAAGATGATAGAGAAGGCTCGCCCGATCTACGAGGAGTTCAAGGCGGACGCGGAGAGGAAGAACGCCTCCGGCGGCGGCAAGGTCAAATATGGGGTCGGGGTCTCCTTCGGCATCTACAACTCGAACGACGACGGCGCTGACGAGGCGGGCAGCGGCGTCGAGCTGACCAGGGACGGAGTGACGATATACAACACCTGGGAGGACCACGGCCAGGGCGCCGACATGGGAACCGTCGGCACCGCTCACGAGGCGCTGAAGCCGCTCGGGTTGGACCCGCGCAGGATAAAGCACGTTTCGAGCGACACCGCCAAGACGCCCAACAGCGGCGCCGCTGCCGCCAGCCGCTGCCAGAACATGGTTGGCAACGCTATTATCATGAGCTGCGACATGCTGCTCGACGCGATGAGGAAGGACGACGGCACGTACCGCACCTACGACGAGATGGTCTCGGAGGGCAAGCCCCTCTACTACGAGGCGACTTACAAGACGCGGGTCCTGGACAACGACGGCAACCTCGTCGAGTGCTCCGGCAACGACCCGGAGACGGGGCAGGGCTACCCGTTCATGGCGCACATGTTCGCCATCAACATCGCCCAGGTGTCCGTGGACACGGCCTCCGGGAGGGCCAAGGCGGAGCGGTTCGCGCTCGTCGGCGACGTGGGCGTGATATGCAACTTCCTGGTTGTCGACGGCCAGCAGTACGGCGGCATCGCGCAGGGCATAGGCCTGGCGCTGACCGAGGACTTCCTGGACGAGACGAAGTACAACAACCTCGTCACCTGCGGGTTGCCGTACCCAAAGGACGTTCCGGACGACCTGCGGCTGGTCCACATAGAGACCCCCCGCCCATATGGTCCGTTCGGCGCGTCCGGCACCGGGGAGATGCCCCTGGCCGCGCCCCACGCCGCGATATGCAACGCGATATTCTCCGCCTGCGGCGCGCGCATCAAAGAGCTCCCCGCGACGCCCGGCAAGATCAAGGCTGCGATGAAAGAATAATTTTCCAAAATTAACATCGCATAGTATAAAATCGCCAAAATAAGCGCAAGGCATTATAAATATGCCCTGCGCTTATTTCACCCCATAACTCGTTTTAATTTAATAATTATGGTAGATTATCGTAAACTTAATGATTGCCAACGCTCTGACTCTACTTTATACTTAAGAAACGAGGAGCGGGATTTGCGGGCGTCGGGCAATAAAGGCGCGCGTTTCGCCGCGGGGAGGGCGTTGAGGCATGGTGTACGGCTGGGATTCCAGTTTGGAGACCGGGCACGAGATAATCGACACGCAGCATCAGCAGATGATCACGGCTGTGAGCGGCATTTACGGCGCTTGTCTCTCCGGCGGCGGAAGCGTTGAATTGATCAACTCCCTCGACTTTCTGAACTGCTACATCGTGAAGCACTTTTCCGAGGAGGAAAAGCTGATGGTTGGCTACGGCTATCCAGGATATGAATATCACAGGCGCTATCACGAGTCGTTCAGAGTGGACATAAGGGGAGTGACCAGAAGGCTGATGAAGGGGGGCGCGGCCGATTCTCTCGCGCTGGATGTACTGGACGGCCTCGCCATATGGCTGATCAACCACATCAAGGAGGACGACTCGAGGCTTACGGCGTATATTTCGTCAATGGCCGCGCTTAGAGGATAATCCGGCAAGCCGCATCAAAAACAGCCCATTGACCGAGAATTGGTATAATCAGCGTTTCCTTGAAATATTCTTGTAGGAGAGGTGATAGCATGAGGGAGAGGAACTGGGGAAAAATAGAGGACATAGAGGTTTTAGACGCGTCAGCGCTGGCGCCCGGGATCACAAAGCGCAATATATTTGGCACGGGGGCATTCTGGGACGACTACGTGATGAGACACTTCATACTGCCCGAGGGCGATTCCATTCCTGTTCATTCGCACGAATGGGACCATCTCCTCGTGTCGCTCGCGGGCCACGGGGAGGTGGAGGTGGACGGGGAACATTACGACCTGGAGAGTGGGAACTGGGCGAGGGTCCCGGGAGGGACGCGGCACATCTTCAGGAACATCGGCCGGGGGGACTTCGCGTTCCTCTGCATCGTCCCGACGCACGGCGACCCGCACGCCAAGAAGATGAGCATGAGGGAGGAGAGGCACAGGCGCAAGGAGCTGGATCCGGCGGGATAGCGCCTATTTATCAATTTGCGGTATAACCTGATTTTTACAGTCCGAGAAGAGCGTAAGTCCCGTGAAGCCTTGGCAACACGGGACTTTGTAATGGTTGGCCGAGCTGTTTAAACTCGGGGCATATCGCGCCTCCGATGTCGGATATTGAAAATTAGAGGTCATTTCCCTCATGTTTTTTTAATATCCCAAAATCCCGAATGTGATAAAATGTCTATATACTCTCAAACTTCTCGGCATTACCGCAAAAGCGCCAATGAAGACGATATCGGCAAGGGGGTGAATCTTTCGTGACGCGGACCCTTTATTGGAAAATAATTCTTTTGCTTCAGGCTGTTTTCCTAGGTTTTCTCTTTTTCGCGGACGCCCGTGAAGGAGAGGCGCAAACGTCGGGGGAGCGGAAGAGGGTCGTCTATGATAACTTTCTGGACATACCGGGCGTCACGGAAGAGGAGGCGGAGGCGATCGATAGACTGCGCCGGAGCCGCGCGTCCTTCGCCTTCGGGGTTGCGCTGAACACCGAATGCTTTGTCCGGCGGGACGGGAGTCTGGACGGCTTCTCCGTGCTGCTCTGCGACTGGCTGAGCCGGCTGTTCGGTATACCCTTCAAACCCGCCATATACGATTGGGATGACCTGCTGGACAAATTGGCTTCCGGGGAGGTCGATTTCACCGGTGACCTCACCTCCACGCCGGAGCGTCTGAAAACCTATTGGATGACGACGCCCATCGCGAAGCGTTCGATTAAGTATATGAGGCTTTCCGGCGGCAGGGAACCTGCGGAAATTGCCAAATCACGCCCTGTCCGTTATGCTTTTCTGGAGGGGACGACGACATACGGGCAGGTGAAGCAGGTCCTTGAAGGAGCGTTAGAGGTGAGCTACACCGAGAACTACGATAAGGTTTATCAAAAGCTGAAAAACGGTGAAATCGATGCGTTTATCGACGAAGGCACCTTCGAAGCCGCTTTCGACGCCTACGACGACGTCGTCGTGAAGGACCTGCTGCCGCCGGTCTATAGCCCGGTTTCCCTGTCTACGCGAAATCCGGAGCTCGCGCCCGTCATCTCCGTCGTTCAAAAAGCCCTGGACAGCGGGATATTCTCTCACCTGGCCGAACTATACTCACGGGGGTACAAGAACTACATCCGCGGCAAGTTTTTCGCAAAACTCACTCCGGAGGAGACGGAGTATATCCGCGCGCATGGGGAGGGCGGCGCGCCGGTCAGAGTCGCCGCGAGACACGACAGCTATCCCGCGGTGTTCTATAACGAGAAGGAAAAATCCTGGCAGGGCTGCGCGCTGGACATCCTGTCCGAGATCGAAAGCCTCAGCGGGCTTCGCTTCGTT
>JAISZL010000062.1 GCA_031269245.1 Synergistaceae bacterium
TATGACGGCCTTGAAAACGACGAGCGGATACAGCTCTGGATAGACGATCTCGTGATCCTCGGCGAGATAAAGGAGGGGCAGTTCAAGCCGTCCGACGTCTACACGAACGAGTTCAACCCGAATTACAGGCCATAGGCGGCATCACTATAAAAAACGGAGGTAGGAAGATGGGAAAGTACAGTCATTTGAGCGAGGTTGACAAGAAGATCGAGATCCAGGGGTTCGGCATCAAGATTTCGCGTGAGCTGAAGGCGGATTTACAGAGGGAGGGCTTCTACCCGGTCGCGCTGACCTGGCTGGGCGACGACCTCACGGGGCCGTTCTCCTTCACCGGCTACGGAGACAGCTCCCCGTTCGAGCTGCGTCATGAGGACTGCGGGTACCACGTCTACAGGGACGGCGAGCACTTCTCCGAGGTGACGTTCTACAAGAGGCCCAAGTTCTGGGATCGGCAGTGGTCGTTCGGCGACGGTTCCGAGAGCACGTTCTTCGTGGAGGAGGGTATGGCCGGCGTAATAACACCGTGCGCCCCGGATAACGCGTTCTCTGAGAACGACGATGTGCTCAAAGTGACCGGAGGCAGGTTCCCCTTTGTGGGGCTCGCCTGCTACAACGGGCTTTCGATATGGCCGTCCTACGGCTGCCTCTATACGAAGCAGGGCAGTCCCTGCACGTTCTGCTGCATCCCCGGCGACTACAACGAGGACAAGATGCTCATCCAGCAGAAGGGGTGGCTGGACGGAGTGGCCAGGGCCTTCGAGGCCGCGGTCGACGAGCTCGGCGACGACATAAGGAACTGCTCGCTCACCGTTGACTCCGGCACGCTGCCGGGCCGTGATAAGGGCGCCTGGGCCTACATCCAGGTGCTGGAGGCCATCAAGGCGAGGATAGGCCGTCTGCCCGACATGATTTACATCCGCGCCGTCATAGAGCCCCCATACGACGAGGAGGTGCTCTTCAAACTGCGTGACGCGGGGTTCACGGGCATCCAGTGCGACATAGACGTGTATGACGACGCCGAGCGACTTGCGATCATGCCGAACGCCAAGGGGAAGCGCCCCATATCCGACTATGTCAGAATACTCTCCAAGGCGAAGGAGATCTTCCCGGGCGAGGTTGCCACACAGTTGGTGGCCGGGATTCAAAAGGACGAGAACCTCCTGAAGGGCGTCGAGCGATTCGCCGGCATAGGAGTCCCGACATTAGTAACGCCGTTTCTGCCGTTCGGCCAGGGCCTCAATATGGTGAGGGTGGGCACGGCGAGCGTGCCCACCCCCGATAAGATGAGAAAAGTTTACGGCGCGTGCGCGGAGATACTGTCGAGGTATAACATGGCGCCTCCGGAGTTCAGGGGCGGCGTCAGCTCCCTCGCCGAGACGATGGGCAGAAGGTTGAAGAGGGCTCCGTCCCTGACGAATTTTGGGAAGCCGGAGTCCGCTTTGAACCTGAGGGCAGTGTGAAAAATTAAGAAAACACTGATTTATTGTTAGGGGCCTGAAGGGTAAGGATTCAATCCTCTCTGGAACCCGCGCCTAAAAACGATTAAATGTCGTTTTGGCCATTTAATCAGCGTTTTCTTAAAAAGAATGACGCGGCGGTTTCGCGGCACCCTGATAGGCTCTTGATCGCGAATTGGTGTTTAACGCTCGGGCCGCGCACATTGGGATTCCAGGCCAGGATGGCCTCTGTCCGGCCTGGGATCCCAATATAATTTTCGCGGAATGATTATTTAATAATAAACATATATGAATGATATGATATCATATTCACCAGACTGCGGGGAGGTGTATGGACATGTCGGGAGACGACGACGGGAAGTGCCCCGGCGGACGCGCGCCGGCGCCGGATTCATGGGCCTCTGGACCGCCATTGGAGGATGGAAGCGGAGCCGTGCCGTTCGATTGCATCATCGCGCACGAGATAAAGTCGCCGTTGCGGGCGATCGACGGATATGCCCGGCTGTTCATCGATGACGGCGGTCCCGCGCTCTCCCCCAAGGTTCTGGGCATGTTGGAGAACATACGCTGCATCTGCGGGGACGCAATCTCCCTTGCCGACAAGTTGCTGGAGTACTCGCGCGTCTCCGGAAGGGCCCTGGCCGAGGAGACAGTGGATCTCGCGTCGGTCGCGCGAGACGCGTTCGTGCTCCTATCCGCCGCACACGCTCCGCGCGGCGGCGCGCGCTTGGTCTTCGTCTCCGAGCTCCCCTGCGTCATGGCGGACCGTGAGCTCATGCGCCAGGCGGTCACGAATATATTGTCGAACTCCCTGAAGTTCTCCATCGACGGGAAGCCGTGCGAAATAGCGGCCGGCTGCGAGAGGAGCGGCGGGGATGACGTGTTTTTTTTCAGCGATAACGGGGCCGGCTTCGATATGCGCCACCCGGCGGATCCCTTCGATATGTTCCAGCGCATGCACAGGGCGGGGGAGTTCGAGGGCTCGGGTGTCGGGCTTGCTATCGTGAGGAGGGCGGTCGAGATGCACGGCGGAAGGGTATGGCTCACCGGCGAGGCCGGCCGGGGCGCGACGGTGCGCTTCACACTGCCTCCCGGCAAGGTCCTGCGCTGAAGTATTTTAGCGCGTTGGCGCGCTGACGCGGCGTGGTTTTCAGGGGAGGAGGCGGCCTATGTACAAAACTCTTTTGGTTGACGACAGAGAGGTGTTCGTGAGGGAGATCGAGGCCCTTCGAGTTTGGGGGGATGCCTCGGGGTTTTGCGTGTCCGCGAGGGCCCTCGACGGAGTGGACGCCCTCGACTGCCTGCGCTCGTCACAGTGCGACCTGGTGATCACTGACATACGGATGCCGAGGATGGACGGAATAGTCCTGCTGCGGAGGATCAAGGAGGAAAATCTGTGCCCCTGCGTCGCGCTCCTCAGCGAGCACAGCGAGTTCGAGTACGCGCAGAAAGCCATAGTGCTGGGCGCTTTCGACTACCTGGTGAAACCCCTCAATGAGGCTCGCGTTCAGGAGCTCTTGTCGCGGGCCGGGAGGTTCCTGAGCGAGAGGGCGGGGATCTGGGCCGGTCTGGACAGGGACGCCAGGATGGATCTCACGTGCACACTGTGCGCCGAAAGGGAGATGCTCTCCATGATAGGGGCGGGCAGTCCTCGCGTCATGGACGCTTTCGAGCGGCTGTCGGAGAGAATCAGGCGGTTGTTCCCGCCGGAGGACGCGAGGTTTTCTCAAGCGTGCCGCAAGATCTATTCCGATGTGATAGCGGAGATATTCAAAACGCACCCGTGGCTCGGGTTTTACAAATCAGAGGCGCGGTACGAAAAGCCGGAGGACGACGCGCGGTGGCATGACGGTCTCGCACGCCGCGCCGTCGCGGAGCTGTTGGGGTTCGTGGATTCGCTTCTGCCCGGCGGTGCCGGCGGCACGCTGCGCGATATCTGCCGCTTTGTGCTCGAAAACCCTGATTCGAAGATAAACCTTCAGGTTATATCCGAAAAATTTTTCATAAATCGCACGTATTTCAGCAATATGTTTCATCAAAAGACGGGGATCCACTTCAATAAGTATATGACGCATGTTAAATTGTCCCGCGCGCGATTTCTGCTGGAGAACAGCGGCAAGAACATCTACGAGATAGGATACTGCCTGGGCTACAGCGATTTCAACTACTTCAACAGGATCTACAAAAAGTTCAGCGAGGACGTCTCGTCCGAGAGCGGACAACCCCTGGCGGCGTCGAAATGAATTGGTGTCTCCCGCGCGTTGACACCAATTCGCGATCGATGTTTCCCCTCATTTTTCTCGAGATCATGGGTTGTCGTTTAACGTCGCGCCCATGTCCGGCGCTATCCCCTTCATAGCGGCCTTTTGCCCTTCGCGCGCGTCACTCTGAGCGCCCCGTCCGATTCGGGACCGCGTTTGGCCCCGCAGGCGGCGTCGGAGCGTTTTGGGAGCTCGTTCTTTTCAACCATATCCAGCCTCTCCATCACGTGCAGGATTATATGCTTGCCGGCCTCCGGACGGCTCAGGGCCTTCGCGTTCGACCGCATTCTCCCGAGCTCCCCGCCCGACTCCAGCAGCTCCGATATCTGCTCCCCGACACTTCTGTCGTCGAACACCCTGCGCGCCGCGCCCCTCTCCAGGACGTAGTCGCAGTTGAGTCGCTCGAGCCCCGGCAGCGGGTCGAGCAGCAGCATAGCCGCACCTACGGCGGCGGCCTCGGCGATCCGCACGCCGTTCGGATTGATCGCGATTACGTCGCTCGCCGCGTAATAGTCGGCTGTGTTCTGTACGCAATCCCTGACCGTTATGTGCCTGAACGGGTAGTATTTGTCCCGCATGTGCTCGTACGTCCGGGCATCCTCGCTGCAGATTATCTCTACCCTCCACTCGGAGAAGTCGACCATCGAGTCGATGACCGTGTCCATCCTGGGTATCCCGTATGCGCCGGCCATCACCGTCACCATGCGCTTGCCCTCGTCTATCCCGAGCATCCGCCTCGCCTCGCGCCTGGTCGGGGGTGCGGTGTAGTCCCTTGATAGGGGTATTCCGAAGTCCTTGACGCCGTAATCCGACGTCGGGATGTTGTCGGCCCTGTGCTGGCGCGCCGCCTCGGCGCTCCCGACGAACCACCCGTCGAAGCGGGGGTCCCTCTGGAGCGAGTGGGTCGCGTAGTCCGTGCCCACGAAGTATATCGGCGTCCTGTGCTCCCACTTGTCCAGGAGCGCGGACATCCCCAAGAAGTGGGTGGTGAGGATGGCATGGGGGTTCAGCGCGTCAATGTCCGAAAAGAGTCTCTTGACGTATGTTTTGGAGATGCTGCGGTGTATGTCGTTCCAGAAAGCTGACAGCGGCCGTCTCCCCGGCGCCGCGTCCGTATCCCTGTACAGCCTGTCCCAAAGCCACGGGGTCCTGCGCGTCACCGCGAAGTGCGACGACGCCACGCACGCCCTGAGCGCCATCGGGACATAGTCCAGGAGGTCCTTGCGCAGTGCCTCGGATTCGGGGCAGAGCGCGCGGCACCATCCGCAGAGGGCGTCGGCCGCGGTCCTGTGCGAGGCGCCCGTGGAGGCGTAGAACACGGCTATGCGGCGCGTCATTGCATGGTCCCCTTGAGCAGGTCTCCGAGGGTCACGCCCATCCCGGACGAACTCTCGCTCTTAGCGGCCAGCGCGGCCGCTATGCTCTCCCTTATGCTCTCCTCGTTGTAGTGGCTGGGGAAGTAGAGGGCCGCGGCGTCCCCGTGTCCCCCGCCGCGTATCTTGCGGCCGTCCTTGAGGAGCGACACCACGTGCCCGGCCAGGCCGCCGCGGCTCCGTAAGGACACGGCCCAATTGCCCCCCGGCTTGCGATACGATATGGCCGCAATGAGCGGCGCGGCGCCGCCCTCCGGCCTGTCCAGTATCGAGCCGCAGAAGTCCGAGGTGTCGCCGAACTCCAGGTATCCGTCCCCGAGGAACGCCAGCTCGCCGGATTCCCCGAGCCCTCTGACCGGGCTTCGCACCAGGTGTTCCCTCGCCCTATTGAACCTCTTTTCCTGTGACTCTATGAATTTAGTGACGACGGCCAGCTCCGGCTCGGTGAACGAGGCGCTCGGGTTGGTTATCAGCCGTGCCAGCGCCCCCCATTCGCCGCACAGGGTGACCATCGCCTGCCACAGTCTGCCGTCCGGATTCTCGTTTATCCAGAGGTCCCTGTCGTTGGCCACCGACACCATGCCGCGCATCGGTTCTATCCGCTCCAGCGTCTCGTCGTCCGCGTTCCCGTCCATGAGCCAGTCCCAGTACACCGCGGCTCCGCAACGGTTCATGTCCACTACAATCCAGGGGCGGTTGGAGTATCGTTCGAACGTGCTCTGATGGTGATCGAAGAGGAATGGCGCGCCGCCCTCCGGGAAATCCCTGTCGATCTCGTCGACCGTGGCCTGAAACTGCGGGGAGAGGTCGAGCGCGATCAGCCGCTCCGATTTCCTGAACGCCTCCAGCATGAGGTTGTCGACCTCCCCGTATCCGGTGAGCGACACCTTGATGGGGTCCCCCGAGGAGTTGGCTCTCCATGCCAAAGCGGCGGCGACAACTCCATCCAGATCAGTGTGGCTGACGATGTTTAAGAGCCCTCGAAAAGAATTCAGGGCAACCCCTCCCAATTTCGTTTTTTATCACTTTGCAATGTCCGAATGATAACCACTATTCGACGATATGTACAGACTCGGGTTTATGCCGGATAATATACCGCACTTCTTATCCTGAGCGGGGAGGCGTTCCCACCTGAGTATCGTTGCCGGAGCTAAATATTTGCGCGCCGCCCTCTCGCGGCTGCTTACGGTCAAGAGCGCGCGAGGGGTGTCGTTCGTCATATACGTGATTACCATGTTGAGCAAGATCCTCGGCTATCTGAGGACGTTGATCGTTGCGTGGGCTTTCGGCACCGGGGCCGGCATGGACGCGTTCCACGTGGCGAACGGGATCATAAGCCTGTTCGCGGGGAGCGTGGGGCAGACGCTGGAGAACGTCGTCCTGCCCGAGATCGTGCGCGTGAGGGAGACGACGGGTGACGTGCCGGCCTGCCGGCAGATAGCGGCCTTCATGTCATGCCTGCTGATACCCCTTACGGCGCTCTTCTGCGTTGCGGTGTTCATAGCTCCGGGCGTGCTGATCGGCTTTTTTGCGAGTGGGTTCGACGCGGAGCGGGTGCGCATGGGCGCGTCGATGCTCTGGTGGCTGCTGCCGTTTGCCGCCATAACGATGTACAAGCCGATGCTGGACTTATGGGCGCTCTTCACCGGGCGATTCACCCTGTCCGCCATATGCTCGTCCGTCTACAACCTAGTGGCCATCCCAACCCTGCTGCTCGGCATCCCTATGATAGGTGTCTACTCCGTCGGCCTCTCGACGAGCCTTGGTAATGGGGTGGCGTTCGCCCTCTTCGCGGCGGCGCTCGGCGGCGTGCCGCTGGTCTGGAGGATGAAAGATTTCCCGTGGCGGAGCATCGCCCGGATCGCCAAGAATTTCGTCTTCATGATGATCATCATCGCGGCGAGCACCATCTTCGTCATTGTGGACAGGTATTTCGCATCACGTCTTCCCGGGGGGTCGGTGGCTGCGATCAGCTACGCCGCTGGGATAATGAGCATAGTCTCGCTCGCCGCCACGTCCCCGATGAGTTTCTTCCTGTCCAGGATCAGTTCTCTCGCGGTTTCCAGCGCGGACGAGTCTCGCAGGACGGTCGAGAGCACGCTCGCGCTGGCCCTGGCATATTTCATACCGGCGGGCGTTTTTCTGATGGTCTCGGCGAAACCCCTGATAGCGCTGGTTTACGGGTGGGGCAACTTCGACGCGAGGTCCGTCGGGATGACGTCGACGTGCCTTTCGGCCTACAGCGTGAGCTTCGCCGTGTCCATAAGCGCCACGGTGATATACCGCTATGCGCAGGCGCTGCAGCGTCTTGGCACCATAGCCGCGCTGACCTACTGCCTGGTATTCGTCAACGCGTTTCTCGACTGGGCCATGGTGGGCCGCTGGGGCCTCATGGGCCTCGCGCTCGCCACGAGCATCACGCAGACTCTGTCGTTCGTGCTGTACTACGCGGTGGTGATGAGGGGTTCCCCGCTGTCTTTCCTGATTCGCGTGAGGTTCTTTCACCAGATCGCCCTGGCGATGGTTTTCGCGTCCTCCGTATGGTATGCGGGGCGTTGGGGGTTAGCGGCCCAGGGCGCGTCCGCTCCGGCCGCCGCGGCGCTCTATCTCGCCGCCGCCGAGCGCCTTGGACTCATGCCGCGCGTGCCGGAGCACTGGCGTCCGTCGAGACTGGTGAAGTTTCTCGTGTCGGCCGCCGAGTCTTGCGTCAAAAGAAAATGAGGCGCAAAAAAAATCGAGGCCATGGACTGCCTCCGGGGCCTCGATTTCGCGATCAACAGGTTGGTTTTGATGCGGCTCCCGCGCTTGTCCAAACCTGTTTTAACGCTTTACCATGTTAGACCTTACACTGGAGGCAGCGCCTGATGGGCCGCGCTGTTCAGGAAGTTCCACGGTTTGTTGAAGTGCGGCTGGAAGAAGAAGTCGACGAACGCCAATTCGTCCACCGTCATATCGTTCTGTACGCAGACCGATATGGTGTTGATGGCAGGCGTCAGATCCGCCTTCGATATAATTTGCGCACCGAGTATCCTGTGCGTGCCGCTCTCGTAGACCAGCTTGAGCTTTACCTGCTCGTAGGTCGGCATGAACTCCGGGCGGTAGTTGTCGCTGAACGTCACGGATTGCGCGTCGAAGCCGAATTTCTTGGCCGACTCCTCGGAGAGCCCGGTGCTCGCGATGCAGAGATCGTATATCTTTATCCCGCTCGTGGCCTGGGTGCCTAAGTACTTCGTCGTGTCGCGCTTCAGGTTTCTGGCGACGAGCAGCCCCATGCGGACCGCGTTCGTCGCGAGCGGTATGTAGTCGTGCGCGCGCTTGACGTTGTTCCACACCGTGGCGGAGTCGCCGGCCGCGAACACGTCAGGGCGGGACGTGTGCATGTACTCGTCGACCTTGATCGCCCCGTTGGGCAGCATGTCGAGCTTGTCGCGGAAGATGTCCGTGTTCGGGCGGAATCCTATGCAGAGGATCACAAGGTCCGCTTTGTACTCACCCTTGTCGGTCACTATCGCCGAGACCTTGCCGCCCTCGCCCTTGAACGATTTTACGCTCTCGCCCAAGGCGAATTTGACCCCGCGCTCCGCGAAGAGGCGGGTGGGCTCCTCCACGAACTCGCTGTCCAGGTATTTCGGCAGTATCTGGCGCTCCATGTCGACGACGATGACCTCCTTGCCCTGTACCTCGAAGGCCTCGATGAGCTCCGTCCCGATGTATCCGGCGCCGACCACCGCCACCCTGCGCGCGTCCTTCGTCTTGGCCGCTATCTCCTGCGCGTGGGCGAAGTTCTTGCAGAGGAGGATGTTCTCCAGGCCGCTGTTCTCGATCTTGGGCTGTATCGGCCATGACCCGGACGTGATGACGAGTTTGTCGTAAGTGTCGTCGAACTCCTCGCCCGTCATGAGGTTTTTGGCGCGTATTTTCTTGGCGTCGAAGTCCACGCTCAGGACGTCGTGCCTCATCCTCGCGGTGACGCCAAGCTCCGCTAGCTTCTCCGGGGAACAGTAGAAAAATCCGTTTACGTCCTTCACAATGCCCTCGACGTAGAGGGCGATGCCGCACGACAGAAATGAAATGTTGTCGTTGCGTTCGTACACCGTGATCTGCGCGTCCTTATGCAGATTTGCCGTGTTCAATATTGCCGCGGTTCCCGCGTGCGTGCACCCTATAACTATGACTTTCATTATACGCACCTCCTGGTTTGTTTTTTAGGACATGTCACTAATCTAAAATGATTATTATTATAGATATAATACCCCTATGAGTAAATACCCCATTCTGCTAATATTTCGCGAAGGAAGATCAATTTATTTCATGTATTTCATGGGAGGCGCTAAGGTGGTGGATGAGGGAAAACTCATATTTCGCAGCATGATGGCGTTGTTCGGAGCGCTGGGCCGGTTTCCGCGGACTCGCTTTTCCGGCGAATTTCCGGGATTGGCCCTTTTCGACAGCGGGGTGGGCTCGAGTTACGAGAACTACGCGATGCTTTCGCCTCGCGCGGCGCCGAGCGCTCTGGCGGACGCGGTGGAGTTCGGGCTGGATTTTTTCGCGCGCACCGGCCGGTCTCACGTGTGGCCGATATTCGAATGGATCCCGGATGATATATGCGCTATTTTGGAGAGGGCGGGGCTCAGGAGGGACGAGGATTTTTACGCGATGGCGGCCGACGTTCGCTTGGACAGCGGCTGCGGCGCGCCGTCCGGCGTAGTCGCGGACGCCTCTGTCAGGGAGGGTTGCGCCGTCCGCGAGTGGGCGTCGTGCGCGTGGTTCGGTTTCGAATCCGGCGAGCCCTTCCCTGAGGAGTACGTCGAGTACGCCCAAAACATGGCGAGCCTCGGCGAAATTTCCCTCATCGCCGCGCGCCTGGCGGCATCGGGAGAGGCGCCGCCAGGCGAGATTGCCGCTACGGGCATGTCGTTCGTCTCCGAGGGGATCTGGGGCATATACAACATATCGACGCTCCCGAAATATCGCAGGCGCGGTTTGGCCATGGCTGTGGTGCGCGAGGCGATGCGGCTGTCGCGGAGCTCCGGCGCGGAGCGAGCCGCCCTGCTCGCCACCCCGGAGGGACGGCCGCTCTATCTTCGCTGCGGCTTCGCGGATGAGGGCGCGGTGAAAATTTTCGTCCGATAGGGTGTCCGGTCACGGCAATTTTAGATATGCCGCTTTTCCTCCGATAAATTATATGGAGCGAGGACTGCGGAGTTATCCAGGTTTTTTGAGGATGTGATTGGTATGTACGGACAGCCCGGCGATTTGCCTAAGAATTTGCGCATTGACGCCTTTCATGAGGTGCCCTCCGTCTCGGAGGTGAACAGGGTGAAGAAAAAAGGCCGAAAGCGCGGTGCCGTCTCCGACGTCGCATGGAAGGACGCGCTGGCGGAGAGCGTGTGCGGCGCCAGTGTAGGGGCGTCGGAAACGGTGGAGGAGAGAGCCGAGGTGGTCGAGAAGGCTGCTTGGGAAGAGCCGCCGGACTCGATCAGCCCCGAGACCGTGCGCCGAGGCGGAGGGGATGAAGCGGAGTTCGACTCCATGCTGGAGGAGATTCGAAGGATGGCGGAGGTACCCGAAAAACTGCTGGAGTCGCACCTAGGCGTGTTCATCGAACCGGCGCCGCCCGGGAAGATATTGAACTCGCGGGGGTAGGCTGGGCCTGAACCATGACGCCTTGGCGAGCGTTTTACGCGATGTTTCATAAGGGAGGAGTTGCGCGATGCCGCCAGCATCCTAGTGAGGTGAACCCTCGGGTATGCCATGCGTGATGAGCCGGGCAGCCTTAGGAGATATCTGGCCGGCTCGGCGTACGCGAAAATTCAGGGCGGTGCAGCCGGCTCGGCGTGCCGTGTCACGATAACGGATGGCGACGCGGTAACCAGGATGCTGCGCGCCGACGCCGCGCTCTCCGTTATTTTGGACAGGCTTCATGGTATGAGGGATTTGGCGGAGCGTTGCGCCTCCACGCCGCTCGCGGAGGCGCAGCGCCTGTCGTGCCAGGCCGATGTGGACAGGCTGAAGGACGACATATCGAGGATATCCGGCGCAATCGCCAGGGCAGAGGGCTCGTTCGGCGGTTTGGCGGCGAGCGAAGAAATAGAGGAAAGCTTGAGGCGCATCGACAAGTCAGTCGACCGCGTATCACGGATGGCCGACTGCCTCTCCTCGAGAAAAAACGACGAGAGGATATCCGGATGGATGGACTCCATTTACGGCCCGCAAAAAATGGAGCGACCCAAATCCGCGGGTTGATGAATTTGAATCACAGTAGATTCCGTCGCGAGACCGTTTATCGCTTTGCGCAAGTCCGTGGCTCCGCACACTAGATATATCTTTGCTCCGAAAAACTTCAGCATAGCCCGCCGGCGCTCTTGGAACAGGTGACTGACTATTTGGCGCTTACCATTTGACAATGTCAGTTCGCCGGTTTGTCATTTCCGCGTCATCGTCCAAACGCCGTCCCAATTTTGCGGCGGGTTTTGCGCGAGTTTCATCGCGCGGTTGGCGAATATGCCATACAGAGTTCTTTCGGGATAGTCGCGGCTCATTTCGTTGAACGCCGCTTGGGCTTCATAAAAATTTCCAGCCAGGTAAATTTCCACCGCCGAGGACCATCTTTCGAACTCTTCCCCGCGCGTCCGCCATTCCTCCGACCGCATTGGGGCGTAGATTTTTATCGGCTCGCTCTTCCCTTTCACCCTTATCGTGTCGAGATACTGATACGCGAAGGATTTCCCCGCCTCGCTCATGGTGCCACCGCTCGTCACTGCCGGCACGCCGTACTCGGGGCACAATCCCTCCAGGCGCGATGCGAGGTTCACGTTGTCCCCTATCAGTGTGTAATTCACCAGATCGCGCGAGCCCATGTTGCCGACATACGCCGTGCCGGTGTGTATGCCCGCTCCCATTCGCAACGTCAGGCCGAAATCCGCCTTCAGTTCGGCGTTCAGGGCTTCAAGGCGCTCGCCCATCGACAGCGCCGCCTCCAACGCGCGGCTGGCGTGATCCGGTGTCTCGACCGGGGCGTTCCAGAACGCCATCAGCGCGTCGCCTATGAATTTGTCCAGCGTGCCGTCGCTCTCCTGCACCAGCGCCGTCATCGGCGTGAAATAGCGGTTCAGCAGGTTCACCGTCTGCCGCGGTGTGAGCCGCTCGGATATCGACGTGAACCCCCGTATGTCGGTGAAAATTATGGACAGCGTCCGTTCCTCGCCGGCCAGCAGATCGCCCTTCTCCAGCATCACGCGGTTCGCCACCCTGGGCGAGACGTAACGCGAGAAAGTCGCCTTGATGCGTTTCTTCTGCCTGTTTTCCTGCCAGAAGCGCAGGACAAGGGTCAGCGCGCCGCTCATCGCGACCGTCAACACCGCGTACATCGGCGACACGAAATAGCCTTTCGTGAAAAGATACCTCGCGAGGCATATAGGCGTGCCCGCCATGCCCGCCGCGAGCGGGACGTACAGTACCGGGGAGGCGAACGCGAACAGCGCCGCGGAGAGGATTCCGGCCATGAAGATATACGCCAGTTGCATGTCGGCCGTCCATGAGGGCATGACGATCGAATTTCCGGCGAGCAGCGCGTCAATGACGGCGGCGTGGACTTCCACTCCGGGATAGACTCTGTCC
Organism: Synergistaceae bacterium; assembly: GCA_031269245.1. GTDB lineage: Bacteria > Synergistota > Synergistia > Synergistales > Synergistaceae > JAIRKI01. The sequence goes on from JAISZL010000062.1 coordinate 12,712, forward strand.
AGCGGAGTGGCGCGAATGTCGAGCAGTCCGGCCGACGATGTCCCGACGAAGGCGATCCTGTCCAGCAGTTTGTCGCTGGGGATTTTCCCCTTCAGCACGTCCGCGGCACTGTAGTAGGGATATGTCCTGCTCGGCCCGATGAAGGGGATATACATCTCGCCGCGCGGGTTCACGTTCGCGCCTAAGCGCCCCATTAGCACGGATTCCAGTCCGTCGGGGCCGGACGTGACCATTATGTCGGACGTCCCGGCGGCGGTCATCAGGGCGCGCAGCGCGAGCGACGGGTAAATGTACTCGCCGGCCCGGAGTATCAGTGGGATTTTGCGCATGATGCCGTCGGGATCGGGATCGATGTTGATGAAACCCACAGCCGAGTTCGCCCTAAGGGATGGGAGAGGCAGGATGGCTCCATTCGACGACGACAGGCGCGGTTCGTACGGAATCGCGCCAGGACGTTCCCTCAGATGGATTTTTAACGCGTGAGCCCCGTCAGGCGCTTCGGCTTCGGCGGCGGAGCTTGCGTAAGCCCCCAGAACGACGGGTGATTTTGCCGCCGCGTCCGCGAACAGGGCGTCATAATCGCGCAACTGGTCCGGCAATCCAGTGAAATCCACGCTTATGCCGCAGTCGCGCCTGAGATACGACGCCACCTGTGACGGCGAGGAGTTGTCGGATTCGGCGAAAATTATGTCTATGCCGATCGCCGCCGCGCCGTAATCACGGAGCGCGTTTACGAGGTCGGCGACGAGATAGCGCGGCCAGGGCCACTGGCCAAGCTCGGAGAGCGACGCCTCGTCTATGTCGATTATGACGGGGACGTCCGACGGCGACGATGCCGCGCGCAGGGGGAGCAGCATGTCGTATATCCTGAAATCGAGCCGCGTGAGAGTGGCAGGCCGCGAGACGCAGATCACGGCCATCGCCGCGATCACGAACGCGCCTACGGTAAACGCGGTGAAGGCTCTGCCGCGGAACTGTCCCGCCGCCATATATTCCGTCATCCGCCGGCGGCGGTCTCCTGGAACCTTGCGTATATTTCGGCCAGCAGCGCCTTCATGCCAAGCATGTCATCCACGAGGGCCGGGTCGAAATGGCGTCCGGACTCTTTTTTCAGCAGGCCCAGCGCGTCGCCGAAACTCCATGGCTTCTTGTAACACCTAGGGGAGACCAGTGCGTCGAACACGTCCGCCACCGCTGTTATCCGCGCTTCCAGTGGGATGTCCCCGCCGGACAGTCTCCCCGTGTCGGACGAACCGGCGTAGCCTGAGCCGTCCCATCTCTGGTGGTGATGCAGAGCTATGTCGTAGGCGCTCCGCGCTATATCGCCGGGTTCTTCGGCCAGTATCGACGCGCCCTTTTCCGTATGTCCGCGCATTATCCTGAATTCATCGTCCGTGAGGCTACAAGGTTTTTTCAATATCAGATCGCTAATCCCGACTTTCCCTATGTCGTGCAGCATGGCGGCGAGGCGTATCCGGCTCTTTCCCACGCGTATCTCGTCGATGGGGCGTCCTTCGCCTTTCGCCCGGGCGTGGTACAATTCGGAGGCTATCGCCCCCACGCGCTCGGCGTGCGCGCTGGTCTCGCTGGGGTCATGGACGCTGGCCATACGCAGTATGCTGTAAATCTCGCGTTTTTCGGCCATGCTGCGCTCGATTATGCTTCCCACCTCGCGCGCGAGAATCCTGACGTTGTGCGCCATGTTCAGAGTGAAGGGACACGGGAGGCCCGTGCGCGGATCGATGCTGTTTATCACCTGCATCACGCCGGCCACGCCGCCCGTATTGTCGAAGAAAGGTATCACGAGCATCGAACTAGTGTAATAGCCGCTCGCACGGTCAAACGAATCGTTGAAGGAGTACGGCGCGCCCGGCGGAAGCCTGTGAACGTCGTCGATCACGAGCGGAGTCCTCGTCGAGGCGACATAGCCCGCTATGGAAGTCTTGGAGATCTGTATCCTGATATTCGCGTAAATATGTTTGTGCGCGGTGTCCACCGGGAAGAGCGTGTCGTTGTGCGTATATGAAAATACCAGTTCGTCCTTGTCGCGCAGGTAGATAGTCCCCGCGTCCGCGTGAGTTATTTCGCGGGTTTTGGCCAAAATCCTGTCGAGCAGCGCGTTCTCGTCGCTGTAGCGCGACAGTTCGTCCAGAAACAGCAGCAGCCAGTCGCTGCCGTGGCGCTTGAATGGTACCGGGCCGAGAGGAGTGAAGCGCATCCCTTCGCGCGCGACGTAGGCGTTTACGCCGCCGTCCTCCGCGATGAGCGCGAGCGTCTGATCGAGCCTGTCGAGTTCCTGGTCGGAGCGCACCGGGTCGTGGTGCGTCAGCACGAGATTGCGCACGCCGCTCACGTTCGCGGCTTCGATCCAGTCCTGCCAGCGCGAGTGTCCCCAGCCGGGGCGGTAATCGTTCCAGCCGTAGGCGGCGTCAACCACCGCTATGTCCGCGCCGCTCAAAAATTCCGCCGCCGCGGCGATGCTCTCCTTTCCGCTGTCAATCTCGTGATCGCCGCTGTAAACGAAGAGCGCTCCGTCCGCGCTCGCGCGGAAGCCAAGCCCACCGCCCGGATGGTTCATGGCCGCCGCCGCCACCGTTATCCCGCTCCCGCTGGAAGACGGCACGGTGGTCACGTCGCCCGGCCCTATGAGTTTTATCCTGACGTCGCCCGTCAGTTCGCGGAAAGGGACCGGGAAAAATCCGCACTGGTACATATGTTCGGGAAGGTATTCGAGCCATGCGGGAAGATACAGATTTGTAACCCACTTAGGCGAATGTATCGGCATGAAGAACCACAACCCGAAAATATGATCCGCGTGGCCGTGTGAGATGAAGACATGACACTCGCCGCTCTCCGGCAGGCGCGCCCCGGCCTCGCGGATGCCAGTGCCGGCGTCGAAGTAAATCCGCGCGCCGCGCCCGGCATTAAGCTCGACGCAGGCCGTGTTGCCGCCATAAAAAACGGTATCCGGCGACGGATTGGCGATGCTGCCGCGCACTCCCCGCAGTATTACCTCCATATCAGAAACTCCATACGAGGCCTAGGGTGACGAGATGTCTGCCGTATTCGCGCAGAGATGAGTTGGACTCGTTGTGAGTATAGCTGTAATCCATCTCCGCGCTCCACACTTCGTTTATCCTGTATGCCGCTCTCAGCCCCGCGCGAAAGCGTCTGTCGCGGCGATCGGCCGTTTCGAGCACGGTTGCCGGCGCGCCGTAATTTTCCTCGGCGTAGAGCAGCGACGGGGAAATTTCCCAGCGATTTTTGAGCTTGAAGCGCATCGAGGTCGAAACTTCCCAACCGTCCCAGGACGCGCGGGCGGTTTCGGCGTCGGCCCACAGGCCTCGGGCGCCGACGATCAATTCGTGTCCCCGTTCGCCGAAAACGAACCGCGCGTATTGCCCTATGAAGGAATAAGTCCCGTCGTAATCGCCGTTGCGGACGTAGTCGCGCCGTTCGAGGCCGGCGCGCGTCACGAGATGGAACGAGCCGGAGAGTGCTTTAGTGTACGTGAGTTCGGCTCCTAAGGAGTAGACCGTGTTGTAAAAATCATAGTCGAAAACCTCGCCCTTGAGCCGCAGGTCGAAGAGTGATGCGGGCGCGGAGTGGCGAATTCCGCCCGCGATACGGTACCACTGCGAGTAATCCTGATCCAGCGAGCGCAGTCCGGCCGAATCGAGCGCGCGGATATAAAAGTGAGCGTCGCCAACGACCCACCAGGGACCGCCGCGCGATGTGCGGTACGCCGCGTCGTAGTCGCCGGCGATCCATCCGCCTAAGCCTCCCTGTTCCGTGGAGTCGCCGGGTATGGTGACGATGAAATTTCCCAGCGCCAGTCTGTCGGAGCCGGGGCCCTGATTGCCGTTGCTGTCGGACATGAGGCCGAAGCGGAGCTTGCCCTGGGACTGGAACCTGCTGTACGCTTTTCCAGCTCGGGAAGCCCAAGCGGATATGTCGTCCGGCGCGAGGGACGCGTCGCGTGAGAGATATCGCGTCGCCATGTCGGAGTCGCCGATGGACATGTAAGCGTTCGCGATCTCGCGGTAGAGGCGAAATTCCGCCGGATATTTGGCGATGAGGCGCTCATAAGCCATTATGGCCTGATACGGGCGTGAGGACGACGCGGACGCGCGGGCGAGGCCGAAGTTCACCTCGTCGCTGCCGGGGTCTTCTCGCAGGAGTGCGAGATATATTGGGTAAGCCTCCTCCGCGCGCCCCGCAAGCAATAATTCCGCCGCGCGGGCCAAGTCGGATGAAACATCCGCAAACGCCGGCACCGTAAATAGACACATAAACAAAAAAACTAGACAAAAAAATTTAAGGCGGGGGGGGGGGGGGGGGCACCCCTGGATATTTTGTCATTTTAAATAATTTATTCATCTCCATTGCCGCTCACCCCTAATTTACCGACGTGACGGAGCCGTCCGGCAGCGGGCCGTCAAATCCGACGGTATCGAATTCTACACGAAAACGATAGTCGGTATTGCCGTTTTGCTGCAAAATCAAAGCGCCGTGAACGGCGTCACCCACGTCCGAATAACCGGAAGGCGCGGATACTTCCAAAAGTGTTGCGTCTAGATCCAACATATCATGCTCTTCGACTGCCTCTTGTTGTGTCGTTATATGGCCGCCCGAATTCGAAGGGTCGAAACGGATCTCCGCGGTTCCGGAGTCAAACATGCCCTCGCCGCCGGTTAAATCGAAGAGCCCATACAACCCCGTCACGTAATCATCACCCTCAATTGATAGTATATGAAATTTTCCGCTCGCTACGCCGGAGGTAATAGCCCCGGAATTCAGATTTACGTCGAAGCCGTAAGAGAAGCCATCAGATATCTCAACAGACACGACGAAAGACAAAGTCGAATTCATCTCAGTCAAAGGAATGTTGTGATACGTCGTCCCCGCGTTTGCGGAGAACTCCACATGCGCCAATTCCGGCCCCGCCGGGATCGGCGCCGGAATTGGCTCCGTCGGGACTGGGGCCGGAATTGGCTCCGGCTGGGAAACCGCGACTTCCGCGCCGAACGGGCGCTCCATGATATCTGCCGCCGGATTCACCGCGATATCCCCCTCCCCAGGCGCCGCGCCCTGCGCTTCCTGCCAGACTGGCGGCAGTCCCGAGACCTCGCCGCCGCTAGGCAAGACTATGGCGTTCGTGTCCTCCTCCTCCTCGCCGGGGGCGAGCGGCACGATTTCCGTCTCTCCATCTCGGAGCAGGGTTATCTTGAAGGTCTCGGGCACGGCGATGCCGTTCACTACGACCGTTTTGTCGCTGTTGAAAACTTTGACCGTGGTGTGCCTGTCGTCGGCCTCGACGTATAAAATCGTGCCGCGGATCCCGATCGTCGCGAGAGGCGTCGTGAGTTCGAAGCCCTCGGGGTTGCTCTCCGTGATCGTCCCTGTGATTATCCGCACCGCGCCCTGAAACAGATTTGCCGCGAAGTTGGACTCCGAGCCCGCGTCCGCGTATGAGGCCATGTCAAACGCCGACCCCGGCGCGATGTTCACCGTGCTGCCGTCGCTGAAGAGAATCTGAATTTTTCCGCCCTCTCCCGTGAGTATGGAGTCCGACACGAAAACCGGGTCTTTGAGCGTCAGCGGAACGCGTGAGCCCGCGCGCACGACCTCGACCGGCCCCGACGCCGCGATCACGGTAGCTATCGGCTCGGGCGAGGCGCCAAGCGCCGGGCTCCCAAGCGCCGCCCACAAAACGCACGCCACGATGAAGAGACGCCCCAAAACAGTCGCAAGCAATTTTTCGTTCATAAACTTCTCTCCCATCATACCCGATTTTCACTGCTACGTAATTATAGCAAGTATAACATAAACCTACAATTCCCGCAAAAAACAACCTCCATATGATCAAGCATTAATCGGAGAAAGGATATTCTTCAAATAACCCCGAAATGTTTCAATAGAGTGCGTGTGGAGAGGTAAGCGGAGCGATTTTGGCAGAAAATATTTTTTTCCTCGACGAAAGCCCCTTATTGTTGTATTCTTACGAAAATATGCGGCGCCTTTTGAGGGTATTTGAGTATTGACATGGCGCGCAGGGCAAAAGATCTGATTTTTACGGCGCTATCGCGGTCTTTTGCCAGTAAGTCAGAGGTATTTCGAGAAACGCAAGGGTTTCCTCCGTTTAGGCGTCGTTTCGGGCGGCGTGAATGCCGGGCGTGTTTGAAGCGGATGAAGCTTGAGTTTCGCCAAAATACAAAAATCTTTTGTTGGGGGGCATAGGCATGTTGTGGACCAAGTCGCTGGAAACCGGGATAGAAGCTATAGACAATCAGCACAAGGAGCTCTTTCGTCAGATAGATATTCTGCTGGATCCAGGGAAGGCGAATAGGGTGAGGGACACGCTGGATTTTCTCGAAAAATACATAGCGAAGCACTTTTCCGACGAGCAGGGTATGCACATCAAGGCCAAGTACCCTAAGGCCGCGGAGCACAAGAGCTACCACGACAGCTACATAGTGGTCTTCCGTAATTTGAAAGGGAAATATCTCAAGGAGGGGCCGAGCCCGGCGAACAACATAGCCGTCAATAAAAACGTGATAGGATGGCTCAAGGATCACATACTGGTTCACGACAAGGATTTCGCGGAATATTTTAAGTCGCTGCCGTAGACCGTCTTTCGAGAGTGCGGCGTCTGACTCGTCAAAACTGCCGGGACGCAATCAGCGCGGAGTGGGAGGTTCTCCGCTCGATGAGGAATAAACGCGGTGCTTTGATAAAAAAATAACTAATTTTATCCATCGAATATTGCGTAAAAATGAATCTTCAGTTATCCTTTGTGGGTAACGCGCAACTTGAAGGATTAGGTGAGCGTTTGTTCAGCAGGGAGGTGTCCTCGTGCCTGACTCGACGTACGAAAAGTGGATTGTGTCCGCGGCGGTTGGCACCAACTCCGTCGAATTCAGCGGAGGAGACGGGTTGACGCCGGAAAGCGCATATGTCATAACGAATCACGCGCAGCTGCTGAAACTCTCTCGGGACGTTTGCGGCGGGACCTCGTACCGCGATACGCATTTCAAGCTGGACAACGACATAGACATGGGCGGCAAGCAGTGGCAGCCGATAGGCTATTGCACCGGGCCGTTCGACAAGCGGGAGTTTTGCGGCATATTCGATGGGTGCGGTCATACGGTAAGCAATTTCCGCATAACCGAGTCCGAGCTCAAGAGCGGCGGGTTGTTCGGCTATATTGAGTACGCGCTGATCAAGAATCTCTACGTGAGGAACTTCTTCACGACCGGCGGCAGCTCAGTGGGCGGAGTGGCCGGTTACTCCGAGAGCAGCGCTATTGTCGGCTGTCTGGCTGAGGGCAACATAAACTCCGAGTCCTACCACATTGGCGGGATAGTGGGCCTTTCCTGCAACTCCACCGTCATGAACTGCATATCCGTGATCAGCATAAGCTCGAAGGAGGGCAGGGGAGTGGGCGGCCTCTGCGGCTACGCCTACAACGGCAGCGTGATAAAGAACTGCGAGTCGGGGGGGATGATGAGCGCATCGAATTCGTTCGACGTCGGCGGTTTCGTAGGTTTGTCGAAGGACAGCTCCATTGAGAATTGTTATTCCCTGGTGCGGATGACCGTTACGGAGTGCTCGTTCATCGGAGGGTTTGCCGGAGCGGCGAGGAGCAGCGATGTGTTCTCGTGCTGCGCCAAGGGGGCCATCATCTCCGCCAATGACGCGGTCGATGGCTGCGTCGGCGGATTCGTCGGGTTCACTAACAGCAGGACGGCCTATTGCCTGTCCTCGGGCAACGTCTCCAAGAACGGCGCCGGAGGCTCGGTCGGTGGGTTCGCCGGGCATATCGCGAAGGGGAACGTTTTCTTCTCGTACTCGGCCGGGGACGTCAAGGGGGAGGGCAGCGTCGGGGGGTTCGTGGGCTCGGCTCGGTGCGCGGATGTCTCGGGGATCGCCATGGAAAACTGCTACTGCGCCGGCGCGGTCATATCCTTCGAGGAAGACAGCCTCGCCGGCGGTTTCATAGGGAACATGCGGAGGGATGTCGGCAACGTGGTGATCTCCAAATGTTATTCATATGGGAGGCTGTCTCTGAGAGTGAGCGGATTTGCGCACAAGAGCGCGAAGGGTAGCGTGGTGGACTGCGCATGGCGCAGGGATGAAAGGGGTGTCAACCAGAACAACTCCGACGGGCGCGGAGTGCCGTCCCTGTCAAGCGGCGAGTTCGCCGACGAGAATAAATTCGTCGAGCTAGGCTGGAGCTTCTTCGAAACGGACAACGTGTGGTACTATGACGACGCTGTCAACCCAGTGAGACCTCACCTGAAGGGCCTCGCTGTGGTCCAAAAGCAGGGCGTCGAGTGATTTGGTTGGGGTCATTTGGAATAAGAGCGTGGGGAACGAGTTCCCTGCCGAGCGCGGACATTACCGTTAGAGGGCGTACTTCTCAACGGCCCACGCGACGCCGTCCTCGTTGTTCGACGGAGCGGTGACGTCAGCCGCATCTCTGACCGCCTCCCTGGCGTTCTTCATGGCCACCCCGATTCCGGCGAGCCGCAGCATTTCGATGTCGTTCTCACCGTCGCCCAGGGCCATCACCGACTCCAGGGGTACCCTCATTTCGCTGGCGAGGCGCGCGAGAGCCCTCCCCTTGTTCGCCGCCGGGTTCATCATCTCCACGAACTCGGAGTTCGATCTGGTCACGTACAGGCTAGGCCCGAAGAGCCGCGACAGCTCGTCCATGAGCCCGTGTGACTCCTCAGTCCCGCTCGTCACCGCTAGGAGCTTCGTCGGAGCGGTGCGCGGGTTGTATATCTCGTCCCCTACAGGGCTGCCCTCGACCCCATAGAATCGCATGTACCCGCGCGCTTCGTCCTCGTTCTGGTCCTTGACCAGAAGGACGTCGTCTATATACGACTGCACGTACATGTTCCGCTCCCTGAATATCGCCAGAAGCCGCCTGGCTATGTCCATGTCGAGGGCCATGTGGGACAGCGTCTCGTCCCTGGGCCCCCGTATCATGGCGCCGTTGTAGCATATGACCGACGTGTCCAGCCCCAGCTCGGCAGAGAAGCGTTTGGCCGACGCGAACATCCGCCCTGTGTTGATGATTATGCCGATGCCGCGCCGTGCGGCCTCTCTGAGGGCCCCAACGTTGCGGGCGGATATTTCCCCCATGCTGTTCAGCAGGGTGCCGTCCAGGTCAGTCGATATTAACGTGACAGATGACATATGCTCATTTCTCCTCACATGTGCGCTGTTGCGCAGCCGCTCGCGCGGATACCCTGATTATCCGGCAGGATGCCGTAAAATGGAAACGGCAAAAGTACGTCTTGAAACAAGCGAGAGGCTGTGGGCGGCACCGGCGGCCCTTCACCCGATCGAGCACGCGGTGAGCGCCAATATCTCCCCAAGCACTGCCGAGGCTCCTAGGACGTCGCCGTTTGTACCCCCGAGGTTTTTATTCGCCCACAGCGCGATGCCGGCCGCCGACGAGGCGGCCGCGGCCATGCCTATGGCCCAGCCCAGCGGCGCCAATGGGAAGAACACGCACGACGCGGCGAACGCGCGGAAGAGCTGGTAACCCTTGAAACCCCGCACCGTGTCGCGTCCCAGCCCCGCGCTCCACGGGTATTCGCCCATATATGCCGAGGTCACGGACGCGTATCTGCCCGCAGCTCCGGCGACCGTGGCCGCGTACAGCCAGCTTTCGACGCTTATTGACGACAGCAGCGCGGCGCGGGTTGACAGCGCCAATATGACGCCGGCGGCCCCGAACGTCCCCATCCTGCTGTCCTTCATCACCGCACGCATCTCCTCGCCCCTTCTGCCGGACCCTATCCCGTCCCAGAGGTCCCCCCACCCGTCTAGGTGAAGGCTCCATCCGAGAATGGTGTAAACGCCGCAGGCGATCCAAGCCGCCGCGGCCTGCGGGACGGCCGCCGTCAGCAGCCACGCCGGCATTGTGGCAGCCGCGGCCAGAACCCCTCCCACCAGGGGCATCGCGGCCATCGCGTCAGGGGAGGGCATCGTCGGAGGGGAGGGGAGAAGTTTCTTTGGGAGAGGAATCCTCGTCATGAATATCCACAGCACGGTGAAGTGCTCGCTGAGTTTTTTGAAAAAACCGGGCTGGAGCGCCTCGTCCTTCAGACGTTCCGCGTATTCGAGGATTTTGCCGGCGCGCGCCGCCCCAGTCAATGCGACATACCGCCCTTCTTGACCCACAGCGGCAGTCCGGCCACTATGAGGGCCACGCCGTCCGCTCGCCGCGCCGCGAGCTGGTTCACCCGCCCCTGCATGTCGCGGAATCTTCTGCCCATGAGATACGTTGGCACGAGGCCGTATCCGACCTCGTTGCTGACCACTATCAGATGGCTGCGATCATCGGAATGCGAGGCCTCGGCGAAGCTGGAGAATATCTTCTCCACCTGTCCCGTTATCCTGGCCTCGGCGGCGAGCCACGCCTCCTCGTCCTCGCGCTCCGCCTCAGGCGACGCGAGGAATAGCCGTGATATGTACATGGTGAGGCAGTCCAGCAGCATGACGCCGGATAATTTCTTTATATCGTCCGGCAGCGTCCAGACGTCCCCCTCCCATGTCCGCCACCCCTGCGGCCTGCGCGTCTTATGGATCTGTATCCGCGACTCCATCTCCGGGTCGAGCGCGTCGGCGGTCGCTATGTACGCGACACCCCCGCCGCTCGAGAGTTCCTCGGCTAGTTTCTCGGCGTAAGTGCTCTTCCCGCTGCGAGCTCCTCCAAGTATCAGCGCTATCATGGAAGTGCCATCCCTGATACCGCGCGCCGCAATGTAACCCCTGCTGTCCTCCGCGTGTCATTCATTCTTAATTCCTCCCAGCGAGCTGTGGCCGCAAAACTATTGTATAATTATATACGATAAGAGCCGGACCAGAAATGGGTCCGGCTCCGCATGGGTGAAGAAGAGCTTGTAAAGAGGAGATTTGGAGGTGTTTCGAACATCGTCGGTGAGCGATGTTAAAACCAACAAAAGAGGCGCCCTCGCGGGCGCCTCTTACGTCTCACAGAGTAAAAGGTTGTGTCGTGCCCGCGCACTACAACGAAAACACCTTCTCGATCGGTCTCCTGACTCTCGTTCATCCTACTCCCGCGCCTTCCCGCCCATTGGGGCAGTGGCAAGCGTGCGGTTTCGTCCCGATTACAGTGGCGGGGCCGCTCTGGCTTTGCACCAGATTCCCGTTATCGAGAAATCAAAATATCTTATTGCTGAGGTAAGACTACGCTAATACGGCTATTTTGTCAAGCCGAAATTCAAATTTTTCAGGAATTTTATTTAAAGAATTTTTTGCGGCGCCTCGGTCATCGAGTAGAGCACGGCGGACGGGCTCTCCAGGTAGAAGACCTCGAAGATGGGGTTGTCCGGCGACTGGTATATGTTTTTGAAGTTGGGGAATACCTCGAACGCCTGTTTTTTCGCGGCCAGGCTGCCGTCGAAGATCGCCTTCCCCTCGACGCGTATCCACTTGCCCTCGTCGATCATCGCGGAAAACTCCACATTGGGATTTTTTTGGAGCTGCTTGTAGAAATTTTTCTGGTTCGCCGTGGTGAAGTACAACTTGTCCTCGAAGACCATTATGAACCCGAAAGGACGCACTCGCGGATGGTCCCCGTCTATCGTCGCGATGTGGAAGACCCCTGCCTTGCGCACCAGGTCGACTACCTGCTTCATATGAACTCCTCCTTAGTATATTGATTTAGTGCGATATAACCAACGAGATTATATCACTGTCGGCGCAACGCGCAAATAAAATATAAAAGTCCCTGGTCAATTCGAGTCGCGCTAATTCCTCAGCCATAGTATAATAAAAGGGATTTTGAAAACATGGAGGATAGATAACCGTTGTGGAAGACGACAGCAGTGTGAAGTTCGAGTTGGTCTCCCCGTGGCCCGCGTCCGGCGACCAGCCTGAGGCCATTGAAAAACTGTGCGCGGGGTTCGAGTCGCGCGACAGTGCGAAACAGACGCTCCTGGGCGTCACGGGAAGCGGCAAGACGTTCACTATGGCCAACATAATCGCTAAACTTCAGCGGCCCACGCTCGTGATGGCCCCCAACAAGACGTTGGCGGCCCAGCTCTACAGCGAGTTCAAGGATTTTTTCCCCAGCAACGCCGTTCACTACTTCGTCAGCTATTACGACTACTACCAGCCCGAGGCATACGTCCCCGCCCAGGACATTTACATCGAGAAGGACGCGTCGATAAACGAGCGCATAGAGAAGCTGCGGCTCGCCACGACCAAGGCGCTGATAGAGCGCAGGGACGTCGTGGTGGTGGCCAGCGTCTCATGCATATACGGCTTGGGCAAGCGAAAGAATTACGAGGACGCGGTGTTCCGTTTCGCGGTTGGCGACCTGTGGCGCAGACGAGACTTCATGATGCGCCTCCTGGACAACTACTACGAGCGAAACGACTCGGCGTTCGCCCCGGGCTTGTTCAGGTCACGCGGGGATGTCCTGGAGCTTTACCCGTCCTACAGCGACACGGCGCTCCGCATCTCGTTCTTCGACGACGAGATAGAGCGAATAGACGAGATAGACCCGGTCTCGGGACATACGCTCCTGACGAAGCGCACCGCATCGATATTCCCCGCGAAGCACTACGTGACCACTGACGACGCGATCCTGTCCGCGAGGGAGAAGATCGAGGCGGAGCTCGAGGAGCGAGTGAGCGAGCTCAACGAGAAAAACATGCTGCTCGAGGCGCAGCGGCTCGCGAGCCGCACGAGGTACGACCTGGAGATGCTGGCCGAGGTCGGTTACTGCTCCGGCATCGAGAACTACTCGCGATTTCTGGACGGACGCGAGCCGGGCGAGTCCCCTGGCACCCTCATGGACTTCTTCCCCGACGATTTTTTGCTGTTCCTAGACGAGTCGCACATGACCGTCCCGCAGATACGGGGGATGTACAACGGCGACAGGGCGCGCAAGGAGGTGTTGGTGGAGCACGGTTTCAGGCTGCCGTCGTGCCTCGACAACAGGCCGCTCAAGTGGGACGAGTTCAGCGCGTTCATGAAGAACGTCCTTTTCGTCTCGGCCACACCGGGCGACTACGAGATGGAGTGCTCGTTGATGGTGGCGGAGCAGCTCATCCGCCCGACGGGGCTGCCGGATCCGGACATCGAGGTCCGCCCCGCGACCGGCCAGGTCGACCACCTCCTAGCCGAGCTGAGGGACGTGATATCGAGCGGCGAGAGGGCGATCGTGACGACCCTCACCAAGCGCGCGGCCGAGGACTTGGCGAAGTACTACGCGGAGCTCGGCCTGAAGGTTCAGTACCTGCACTCCGAGATGAACACCTTCGAGCGCGCGGAGATACTTCGCGACCTGCGCCTCGGGGTCTACTCCGTGCTGGTAGGGGTCAACCTCCTTCGAGAGGGGATAGATCTCCCGGAGGTGTCGCTGGTGGCCATAACCGAAGCCGATCGCGAGGGATACCTGAGGTCGTACCGCTCGCTCATACAGATGATAGGCAGGGCCGCGCGGAACGAGGCGGGGCGCGTCATACTGTACGCGGACAGGATGACGGACAGCATCGATACGGCGATTCGAGAGACGATGCGCCGCAGATCGGCACAAATGAAGTACAATGAGGAGAATGGTATCGTCCCCCAGACTATCAGCAAGACGGTCAAGGACCTGCTGCCCGCTGAGCTGGCGGGCGAATCGGCCGGCGGGATGCGCATATCGGCGGCCTCCGACGAGGAGGGGAACCAGGCGGCTCTCGACGCGCGGAGCGCGAGAGACCTGGAACGCCGCATGTGGGAGGCGGTCGAACGGCTCGACTTCGAGCTCGCGGCCGAGCTGAGGGACATCATCAACAGCAGAAGGAGTCATAATGATGGAGCTTCCGGCCCCGGATTGGATAAGAATAAACGGCGCTCGTCAACACAATTTAAAAAACATAAACGTAGAACTGCCAAAAAATAAACTGGTGCTCCTCACCGGCCCCTCGGGGTCTGGGAAATCGTCGCTCGCGTTCGACACGATATACGCCGAGGGACAGCGCAGGTACGTGGAGTCGCTTTCGTCGTACGCGAGGCAGTTCCTGGGGATGCAGGACAAGCCGGACGTCGACGACATATCAGGGCTGTCGCCGGCCATCTCGATAGAGCAGAAGGGGACCAGCCACAACCCTCGTTCGACCGTTGGCACCGTCACGGAGATATACGACTACCTGCGCCTGCTCTACGGCAGGGCGGGGACCCCTCACTGCCCGTCCTGCGGCAAGCCCGTGCTGAGGTACAGCTTGGACGAGATAGTTGACAGGATATTCGGCGATTACAACGGGAGGGCGCTCGAGATAATGTCGCCCCTCGTTAAGGGGAAGAAGGGCGAGTACCGCAACCTGCTGCTACAATTGAAGCAGCAGGGGTATATGCGTGTGCGCGTTGACGGGGAGACTTACTGGCTCGAGGAGGAGGTCTCGCTCGACCGGAAAAGGCGCCACTCGATAGAGGTCGTGGTCGACCGCATGAGGGTCAAGGACGAGAGCAAGTCCAGAATAGCGGAGGCGGTCGAGATAGCGCTTCGTCTTTCGGAGGGCTTCGTGCTGCTCTGCTCCGATGGCTTGGACGATCTGGAGCTGACCGAAAAGTACATCTGCCCGGATTGCCAGGTCAGCCTCCCCGAGATAGAGCCGCGCCTCTTCTCGTTCAACAACCCCTTCGGCGCGTGCCCCGATTGCTCCGGCATCGGGGTGCATCAGCACTTTTCGCCGGAGCTGTCCGTGATAGACGAGCTATCCGTGCTGGACGGCGCGTTTCTGCCGTGGAGGAACTACAAATACATGATCGCCCGCGCGCAGATGATTGCGGAGCGCCACGGCTGGGACCTGTCGAGACCTTTCCGCTCCCTGCCCAGGGACGCGCGCGACTCGTTGCTCTACGGATCTGAGGAAAAGCTCACGCTAACGTTCGTCGACAAGCACGGCGAGAGCGAGTATCAGGGCCGTTACGAGGGCCTCATCCCTTGGCTGGCGAGGCGCTTCGACGAGACGGAGTCCGAGAACTGGCGGGAGGAGATGTCGCGGTATCGCGCCGAGGACGTCTGCGCGTCATGCGGCGGGAGGAGGCTCAAACCCGAGGCGCTCGCTGTTCGTCTCGGCGGGTACAACATAGCTGAGTTGACCGCCATGCCGGTCCTCGATCTCATGCCCGCGCTGGAATCCCTCTCGTTGACCGGCAATCAGCGAAAAATTGTCGGGCTGGCCCTCTCCGAAGTTCAAAAACGCCTCTCGTTCCTCATCGACGTAGGCGCGGGATACCTGTCGCTCGACAGAAGGGCGGACACACTGTCGGGAGGGGAGAGCCAGAGGATTCGCCTCGCGACCCAGATAGGCTCGAAGCTGACCGGGGTGCTCTATGTTCTGGACGAGCCGACGATAGGACTTCACCCGAGGGACACGAACAGGCTGCTCGACACGCTTGCGGCGATACGGAGCATAGGCAACACCGTGATAGTGGTCGAGCACGACAGGGACGCCCTCAAATATGCCGACTACGTTCTGGAACTGGGGCCCGGCGCCGGCGAGAATGGCGGGCACGTCGTGATTCAGGGTACCCCGGACAAGATAGAGGCGTCGGACTCCCTGTCGGGGGCTTTTTTGCGCGGAGAGGTGACCGGCATAGTGAAGGCTGGCGGCGGCAGGCGCAAGCCCAACGGCTGGATAAAGGTCTCCGGCTGCCGCGAACACAACCTGAAGGACATCGACATATCGATCCCTAAGGGGGTGCTGGCATCTTTGTGCGGTTTGTCGGGGTCGGGCAAGAGCACCTTCCTGTACGAGATACTCTACAAGGGGCTTCGGATGAAGCTCGACCCGGAGTATCGCGACAGGCCGGGGAAGTTCGGCTCGCTCGACGGATACGAAGGGCTGCGCAACGTCGTGCTTGTGGACCAGAGCCCCATCGGCCGGACGCCCCGCTCCAACCCGGCGACGTACACGGGGGTGTTCACGCCGATCAGGGAGTTTTTTGCCGCGCTCCCCGAGTCGAAGCTGAGGGGCTATCTCCCCGGGCGCTTCAGCTTCAACGTGAAAGGAGGACGCTGCGAGGCGTGTTCCGGCGACGGCGTCATAAAAGTGTCGATGCTCTTCCTCCCGGATGTATATGTAAATTGCGACATTTGCCGCGGCAAGAGGTATAATAGGGAGACTTTGGAGGTCGCGTACAAGGGCATGTCCATAGCCGACGTGCTCGACCTGACGGTGGATGAAGCTGTCGCGCGTTTTCGCGATATACCGAGGATAGCGTCCCGCCTCGCGGTCATCCAGGAGGCGGGGCTGGGGTACATAAAGCTGGGGCAGCCGGCTACGACCCTGTCCGGCGGCGAGGCGCAGCGGGTGAAACTTGCGACGGAGCTTGGCAAACGCTTCAGGGGCAATGCTCTTTACCTGCTCGATGAACCGACTACCGGGTTGCATTATACTGATGTGAGGCAACTGCTGTCGCTTCTTCATAAATTGGTGGATCAGGGGAATTCCGTTCTTTTGATAGAGCATAACATGGACGTGCTCACCTCCTCGGATTATCTCGTCGATTTGGGGCCGGAGGGCGGGGAGCAGGGCGGTCGCGTCGTAGTGTGCGGGACGCCGGAGCAGGTGGCGAAGGCCGGAAAAGGGTATACGAGCGAATATTTGGGCGAATACATGAAAGAACTGAAGGCAGGCGGCAGGAAAAAGTGAGCCGTCCCACGAAGAGCGGGTCGGATTTCAAAGGGGAACCGAGCCATCCCGGCGGGGAGTATTGCTGGGGTAAAAATGGCGTTATCGCGTTGCTCGAAGGGGCGTCCGCGCGTTGCTTGAAAGTTATGATATCGAAGTCTATGCATGGCGGGGCTTCGGGCAGGATAATTGATTTGTGCAGAGCCTCGCGGATCCCTTACGTCATAACCTCGTCTCAGGCGCTGGATTCTCTGTTGGGCGGCGAAAGCCACCAGGGTGTCGCCGCCAGGGTGGCCCCATCAAGTTTGTTGGCGTTGGAGGACGCGACGGCGCTTCTTCCTCCTCCTCCGGGTCCTGTGTTGGCAGTGCTGTTGGATCATGTCCAGGATCCTCATAACCTCGGTGCGATGATACGCAGCGCGGAGGCGGCGTCGGCGTCGTTTGTCGCCCTGCCCCGGAGGAGAAGCGCGCTGCCGACTGGGACGGTGGCGAAGACGAGCGCGGGGGCGTCCCTGAGGTTCCCTGTGGCGTCGGCCGGCAACGTCGCGAACGCCGTCAGGGACATGCAGAGCGCCGGGCTGTGGGCCGTCGGGCTGGACATGGATGCCCCCGGAACGATATACGATGCCCCTCTGCCAAAGAGGTGTCTATTGGTGGTCGGCGGCGAGAGCGAGGGCGTCGGGAGGACCGCCTTCAAGGCGTGTGACGAAACGCTTCGCATACCGATAAGCGGCAGGGCCGGAAGCCTGAACGCCTCCGTGGCGCTGTCGATAGCGATGTTCGAGTGGGCGAGGGTAAACTTGTAATATTTATCGATAATGTTGAGGCATTCAACGGAGTTGAGAAAAACATGAAATCAGAAGAAGGCAGGAGCTCTGTCCTTATAGTCGATGACACCGACATCAACGTGGACATACTGGTCGACGCCCTGGGGGGTCTGTACGACATCAAAGTCGCGATGGACGGGGAATCTGCCCTCGAGCTCGTTAAGCAAAACCCTCCGGACATCATCCTGCTGGATGTGGTGATGCCCGGCATGAGCGGTTACGATGTGTGCATAGAGCTGAAATCCGATCCCAAGACATCTGACATCCCGGTGATATTCCTGACTGCAATGACCGACATAAACGACAAGGCGCGCGGGTTTGACCTGGGCGCGGTCGATTACATGGTGAAGCCGTTCGATATCAGGGAGGTTCAGGCCAGGATAGACGTCCATCTCTCGCTCCTGAACGCCAAAAAAGCTCTGAAGCAGCAGAACGAACTCCTGGAGATCAAGGTCAAGGAGAGGACGCAGGAGCTGTCGGTTACCCAAAGCGTGATAATAGAGGCGATGGCGAGCCTTGCCGAGACCAGGGATCAGGAGACGGGGGACCACGTGATGCGCACGAGATTCTACGTGCAGCTGCTCGCGGTCAAACTCGCGTCTCACCCGAAGTTCGAAAATTTCTTGAGACAGCAGGACCCGGACGACCTGGGCACCGCTGCGACGCTCCACGACATAGGTAAGGTGGGGGTTCCCGATCACATTCTGCTGAAACCGGCCAGGCTGACCCCCGAGGAGTTCGAGGAGGTCAAAAAGCACACCATATACGGGCACAATATTTTGAACAAGCTGGCGCATCGCCTGCCCGGCAATTCGTTTCTGAAACTGGCCGACGACATCGCGTGGTCACACCACGAGAAGTGGAACGGCTTCGGTTACCCCAGGGGGCTCAAGGGCGACGACATACCCATCCCAGGGCGGCTGATGGCCATCGCGGACGTGTACGACGCCATAATAAGCCCGAGGGTCTACAAGGGCCCCATGACCAACGGCGAAGCTGTCGAGTTCATCCTGTCCCAGAGCGGTACTCACTTCGACCCCGACGTAGTCGCGGCCTTCGTGGAGCTCGAGGACACTTTCAATTTCGTGGCGAATGAGCTGACCGGAGCGTCAATGGAGGAGGTATTCGGGTCGAAGGCGTCTCTGTCTGAGTGGCTCGGGGAAAAGTTTCCGGTTTGACGGCATCCGCGGATTGATCGCGCTCGCATCAGCCATTTAGTATGCTTCGGTTGCGAGCATCCCCCTTTTTTTTATTAGGATACGTTATATTACTGGTTGTCATTTCATACATTTATCACGTCCTAAAATTCCTCTCGCGTGGTATCTCTGTACGGGCAACGCGAACGGATTCATCCAAATCGCGCAAAATATTTGACAAGATATTTTGATTTTGGTATTATCTACGACTGTACATGTCGTACTATCTAAAAAATTCAACCAGGGAGGTAGTTCTCCCCATGTCGGCGACAGCCCCTTCGGAGAAAGCGCAGGAACGGATAATATTTGGCACGGAAAAGGATTTGTTGCCTCTTCCCGATTTGGTCGAAGTTCAAAAGAACTCTCACGACTGGTTCTTCCAAAAAGACACGGACCCGATGATGCGGGCAAAACAAGGGCTTCAGGAGCTTTTCGGAGAAATTTTCCCCATAACGAGCTATGACGGTTCGTTCGCTCTGGAGTTCGTCAGCTATAAGGTGGAGCCTGAAGCCATCAGCTTGGACGAGGCCCGCAGCAGGGATCTTACGTGGTCGAGGCCGATACGGGCCACAATACGCCTTCGCAACCTCAAGAGCGGCGAGATCAAGGAGGAGGAGATCTACCTAGGGGATTTCCCCATAATGACGTCGCGGGGGACGTTCATCATCAACGGCACGGAGCGCGTGGTGGTAAATCAGCTGGCGCGCTCAGCTGGCGTCTATTTCAGCGCGGACCGTACTCCAGGCCAGGAAGTGTACTCGGCCAAGGTGATACCAGACCGGGGGGCGTGGATGGAGTTCGATCTCCCCAAGGGCGAGCCGCCCATGAAGATAGAGCCTATATCCGTCAAGGTAGACAGCAGGAAGAAAATTCCGGTCACGATGCTACTCAAGGCGTTCGGGGTTAATTCTGACGACGAGGTACTGAAGCTCTTTGACGCGAAGGAGAAGGAGGTTGACTTGTCAGAGGAGGACGTGAAGGGCATGCTCCTAGCCGAGAACATCGTCGCCTCCGACGGGACCGTTCTCATAAAGAAGAACGAGCGCATCTCGAAGGAACACCTCGAGACCCTGTGGAACCAAGGGCGGACCAGGCTTTGGGTATGGGACGTCGACCCCGTTATCGCGGCGACAATCGAAAAGGACGGTGTTTCGAACAGCGACGACGCCATTATGGAGCTGTTCCGCCGTCTCAGGCCGAACGAACCCGCCCGCATGGAGAACGCTCGCGAGTACGTGCACAGCATCTTCACCGACACCAGACGTTACAGCCTGGGGCGGGTTGGGCGCTACAAGGTCAACAGGCGCCTCGGCGTGGACATGCCGCCGGATGAAAGGCTTCTCACGAGCAGCGACATAGTAGCTATTTCGCTTGAGTTGCTTCGCCTGAAGAACGATGAAACTTACGAGGGCGAGGACGATATCGACCATCTCGGCAACCGCCGTGTCCGCGCGGTTGGGGAGCTGCTCCAGAATCAAGTGCGCATTGGCTTGCTGCGGATGGAGCGCATAGCGAAGGAGCGGATGACCACCATTCCGGACCTCGCCACCTCAATGGCAAAGGATCTCATAAACGTAAGACCGGTGTCCGCTGTGTTGCGGGAGTTCTTCGGCTCCGGTCAGCTCTCCCAGTTCATGGATCAGACCAACCCTCTGGCGGAGCTGACTCACAGGCGCAGGTTGTCCGCGCTCGGGCCGGGCGGCCTTTCCAGGGAGCGCGCTGGTTTCGAGGCTCGAGACGTCCACTACACACACTATGGAAGGGTGTGCCCTATAGAGACGCCTGAGGGACCCAATATAGGGCTGGTCACCTCTCTTGCCACCTATGCAAGGATAAACGAATACGGTTTTCTGGTTCGCCCCGTCAGGAAGGTGGAGAAGGGCATGGTTACCAACGAGGTCATTTACCTGTCGGCGGACGAGGAGGACGCGTACAACGTTGGCAGGGCGGACACTCCGCTCAGTCCCGAAGGAGAACTGGTCGGGCACGCTATATACGTCAGGCACAGGAACGATATCAAGGAAGTCCTTCCAGACGAGGTTCAGTATCTGGACATTTCGCCGAAGCAGATAGTCTCGGTCTCTACGGCGCTGATTCCGTTCCTGGAGCACGACGACGCCAACAGGGCGCTGATGGGCTCCAATATGCAGCGCCAAGCCGTTCCTCTGGTTCAGGCCGAGGCGCCGCTCGTCGGCACGGGCGTCGAGCACCGCATCGCCAAGGATTCCGGATCGTGCGTCGTGGCCGTGCGATCGGGTTGCGTGTCGTATCTCGACTCCGACCTCATTAAAGTCGTCACTGACGACAATCATCTGGACACGTACAGCCTGACGAAATTCCGCAGATCCAACCAGGGGACGATCATACATCAGAGGCCTATCGTAAACAACGGGGACAGGGTCGCTGAGGGACAGATCATAGCCGACGGGCAGTCATGCGACGGCGGCGAGCTGGCACTAGGCAGGAACGTTTTGGTTGCCTTCGTCTCGTGGGAGGGCTATAACTTCGAGGATGCCATCCTGCTCAGCCAGCGTCTCGTGAAGGAGGATTTCTACACCTCCATACATATAGAGGAGTATGAGGTTGAGGCGAGGGAGACGAAACTTGGGCCTGAGGAGATAACGAGGGACATCCCCAACGTCGGGGAGGATGCGCTGAAGAACCTCGACGAGGACGGCATCATACGTGTGGGGGCTGAGGCCAACGCTGGCGACATACTGGTTGGCAAGGTGACTCCCAAGGGGGAGTCTGACCAGACGCCGGAGGAAAAGTTGCTGCGCGCCATATTCGGCGAAAAGGCCCGCGAGGTCAGGGACACAAGCCTGCGGGTTCCTCACGGCGAGGGCGGCAAGGTAGTCACGGTCAAGCGCCTGACCCGCGCCGAGAACAGCGAGGACATGAGCGCCGGAGTGAACGAGGTCATCAAGGTCTATGTGGCGCAGTTTCGCAAGATAATCGAGGGCGACAAGATGGCGGGACGCCACGGCAACAAGGGAGTCGTGTCGCGCATTCTGCCGGAGGAGGATATGCCTTATCTCTCGGACGGCACGCCCGTCGACGTCGTGCTGAACCCCCTGGGGGTCCCGTCCAGAATGAACTTGGGGCAGGTTCTGGAGACGATAACGGGCTTTGCCGCGCACCACAACGGCTGGAAGGTCTCCACGCCGGTGTTCATGGCTGCTCACGAGGACGAGATACTGTCGCACCTTGACGATGTGAGAAGGGACAAATACCCGGAGCTGACCCCGGACTGCAAGATAACGCTCTGCGACGGCAGGACCGGCCTTCCGATGGACGGCAAGGTCACGGTCGGCATAATGTACATGCTCAAGCTGATACATCTCGTGGACGACAAGATACACGCGCGCTCGATCGGCCCGTACAGCCTCATAACGCAGCAGCCTCTCGGCGGAAAGACTCAGTTCGGAGGCCAGCGCTTTGGGGAGATGGAGGTCTGGGCGCTGGAGGGCTACGGAGCGGCTCACATGCTCCAGGAGATGCTCACCGTCAAGTCCGACGACATACACGGCAGGCTCAGGACTTACGAGAGGATCGTGAAGGGCCAGAATCTCATAAAGCCCGGCGTGCCGGAGAGCTTCCGCGTCCTTATCAAGGAGCTTCACGGGTTGGGGCTGGATGTCGAGATCAAGTACAGCGACGGGTCTTTCGGCGAGCTGATAATGGGCGACGAGGACGTGTCGGGGCGCCGCATCGCCTCGCTCCGTCCAGACGCGTCCGTCGACCGCGAGAGCGACTCGGACGACGGCTTGTTCGACTCCAAGGATCAGCCTGACATCTTCGGGATGTCGCCTGAGCACAGCGGGCTGGACCTGACGGTGATAGACCCCGAGATGCAGGAGAAGTCCGACGAGCTGTTCTCGTCGGAAAGCGATTTGTTTGAAAAAAACGAGCTCGACGAGGAGGGTGACGGGTAATGGCTGAAAATCGCCATATCTCAGGCGTGCGTATGAAGCTCTCCTCTCCAGAGAGAGTTAGGGAACTCTCCAGCGGGGAGGTGAAGAAACCGGAAACCATAAATTACAGGACACTCCGCCCGGAGAAGGACGGTTTGTTCTGCGAGCGCATATTTGGCCCCACGCGCAGCTTCGAGTGCGCCTGTGGGAAGTACAAGCGCAGCGGACCTAAGTTCAGGGGCGTCGTCTGCGACAGGTGCGGTGTGGAGGTCACGGACAACAGGGTCAGGCGCGAGCGCATGGGACATATAGAGCTGGCCGCCCCGGTCGTGCACATATGGTATTTGAGGGGCATCCCGAGCCGGCTCAGCCTTCTGCTAGGGACGTCGACCAAGGACCTTGAGAAGGTCGTCTACTTCGCCCCTACGCGCAAGAGGGAGCAGAAGTACAAAGTTGTGGCTGACGGCAAACGCTTGGATTTGGTCAGGAGGGGTGACCTCGTGACCTCCGGGGAGGAGCGCATACACAGGCACTACGACCCCAAATTCAAGGCCGAGGAGGCGTATCGGATAACAAAGGTCGAGGATATACCGGTTGACGCGGGCGACATCATAAGCGCCTCTCAGGCCAAGCGCATCAAGGATGACTTCGGCGAAGGGCTGTTTCAGGTCGAGAGGGCCTTCCGGGTGGTGCATGAGAGTGCGGGCGACACGGGGGAGGTATTCCCCGAGTCCCAGTTGGAGAGGATGAGGGAGCTGATGCCCGCCGCTGGGTTCACGCCCGTCACCGCGCAGAATCAGGAGGCGTATTTCGTTACGTCGGTCATCCATCTTCCGTTCGGCAAAGGAGACGTCGTCTCCGAGAGCGAGTATAGGCTCTATCACCAGAAGTACCCCGGCAGGTTCACCGTGCAGCCCGAGACGGAAACCGTGGAGGATCCGTGCTCGATAGTGATAGATGGGGGCGACTCCCCCTTCGAGCGCGCCGATATCATCCTCGAAAGGGAGGAGAAGCTCTGCTCCTCTTACGACAAAGGGTTTTCCGGGGGCATAGGCGCCGAGGGCGTGTTCTCCCTGCTTCAGAAGGTGGACCTCTCCGATCTCGTAAGCACCCTTAGAGAGGAGATAGCGGAGAGCTCCGGTCAGAAGAAGCGCAAGCTCGTCAAGCGCCTCCAGATAGCCGAAGATTTCCGCAAAAGCTCCAGCAGGCCCGAGTGGATGATCCTGTCGGTGCTCCCGGTGATCCCGCCCGATCTGCGCCCTATGGTGCAGCTAGACGGCGGCAGGTTTGCCACGAGTGACCTCAACGACCTCTATCGCAGGGTCATAAACCGGAACAACAGGCTCAAGAAACTGCAGGAGCTGAGAGCTCCTGACATCATCATCCGCAACGAGAAGCGGATGTTGCAGGAGTCGGTGGACGCCCTTATAGACAACGGAAGGCGGGGCAAGGCGGTGCTCGGCGCTGGCAACAGGCCGCTGAAGAGCCTCACGGACCTTCTTCGCGGAAAGAAGGGCCGGTTCCGCCAGAACCTGCTCGGCAAGCGCGTTGACTACTCCGGCCGCTCCGTCATAGTGATTGGCCCAACACTTAAGATATACCAGTGCGGGCTTCCGAAGCAGATGGCGCTTGAGCTGTTCAAGCCGTTCGTGATGAATAAGCTGGTGGAGAACGGGATGGCCCCCAACGTGAAGAGCGCCCGCCGCTTCATAGAGAGGGGGCGCGATGAGGTTTGGGCTATACTGGAGGGCATCATCAAGGACCATCCCGTCATGCTGAACCGCGCTCCTACTCTCCACAGGCTTGGAATACAGGCGTTCGAACCGGTGTTGATAGAGGGAAAGGCTATAAGGCTTCACCCGCTCGTTTGCACGGCTTTCAACGCGGACTTCGACGGGGACCAGATGGCGGTGCACGTGCCCCTCTCGATAGAGGCGCAGACCGAGGCACGGATATTGATGCTGTCGTCCAACAACCTGCTCTCGCCGGCCAGCGGCAAGTCGGTAGTGACGCCGACGCAGGATATGCTGTTGGGCATTTATTATCTCACCAGCATGTGGGATGGCAGGAAGGGCGAAGGGTCGTATTTCAGGGATCCCGATGATGTGGACTCGGCTTTGGACCACGATCTGGTGCATATAAACTCGAAGATCAAGATCAAGGCGCTGCCCGAGTGGAACATACCGGAGGGCGAGGTTGACGAAAGGGGCTACTTCGAGACGTCTCCCGGCAGGGTCATATTCAACAGATCCCTGCCAGACAAGCTGCGCTACATAAACCGCTCCATAACGAAGAAGGATTTGAGCGCGCTCTTGGACGACACATACGATCGTATCGGGCAGCATGCCATGGTGGACATGCTGGACTCGATCAAGGTCCTTGGGTATAAGTGGTCGACCAGGAGCGGGATCAGTCTGGGCATCGGGGATATCACGGTCCCCGTCGAAAAGAAAGAGATAGTTGATTACTCATTGGAAAAGGAGGAGGACCTCTCCGAGCAGCACGAGATGGGTCTTCTCGACGACGAGGAGTACATGAGGGAGAAGGACTTCATCTGGTCCGAGGCCGGCAGAAGGATAGCCGACAGCATAATGGACCACATGGAGAGGTCGAACCCGCTTCGGATGATGGTCGACTCAGGCGCCCGGGGCACGCGTGGGCAGGTCGCGCAGATGGCCGGCATACGCGGTCTTATGGCCGATCCATCTGGGCGCATCATAGACTATCCGATCGTCGCCAACTTCCGCGAGGGGCTGAACATGCTCGAATATTTCATCTCCACTCACGGAGCGAGGAAGGGCCTCGCGGACACCGCTCTACGCACGGCCAAGTCGGGGTATCTCACGCGAAGGCTGGTGGACGTGGCGCAGGACCTCATCATCACGGAGGACGACTGCCAGACTGACCAGGGCGTGGAGGTGCGACCGCTCATGGCGGAGAGCAAGGTGATAATATCGCTCGCGGAACGCCTCGACGGACGGATTTTGCTGAATGACCTGCATGACCCTGAGACAGGGGGCCTTCTTCTGAGCAGGGGTGACGAAATTTCGGCTAAGATGGCGTCCCGTATAGAGGAACTGGGCATCAAGTCCGTGTGGGTGAGGAGTCCGCTCACGTGCGGTCTCAGGCATGGAGTCTGCCGCACTTGCTATGGAAGGGACCTCGCGACCAGAAAGAGGATCGCGGTCGGCGAGGCAGTGGGAGTCGTCGCGGCTCAGTCGATAGGAGAACCGGGCACCCAGCTCACCATGCGGACGTTTCACACCGGGGGTGTTCGCCAGTTCACCGGCGAGGACATCACTCAGGGCTTGCCGAGGATAGAGCAGTTGTTCGAGGTGCGCCGTCCGAAGAAGGTCGCGATGCTGGCCGACCGCGATGGCGTGATAATAGAGATCCGAGAGACAGAGGGGAAGCGCAAGATAATAGTTGAGACGGACGGCAAGGACGGAGCCGAGGAGAGGGTAGCCTGGAACGTGCCCGCGGCTCAGAGCCTGAAATCCGACATTCTCGTCGGGTCGCGGGTGAATGCTGGTCAGGAGCTGACCGAGGGCTACAAAGATCCTCAGCAGCTTCTCGAGGTTGAGGGACTCGAGGAGGTTCAGCGCTACCTCCTGGATGGCATTCAGGAGGTCTACAGGACTCAGGGTGTCTCCATAAACGACAAGCATATCGAGACCATACTCCGCAAGGTCGCCCCTGTGAACCGAGTCCGCGTGGCGGAGGAGGGTGACAGCGCCTTCGTCGCGGGAGAGCTGGTCTGGCGGGAGGATTTCAACGACGAGGTGGAGGCGATAAAGCGCGACAACGACCTCTACTCCGCGGAGGCGCTGGAATTCCTGACTGGCTACACCCTTATAGACGTGATTGGCAGCGGGGTGGGTGACATAGCCAACAAGTACAGGGGCGTCGATCTGACTGAGGGCATGGTCATGGATATCCTGACGCCGGGGCGCGCCATATCGGAGATAGTGCTTCAGGATCAGGGCGAGTCCCTGAGAGTCGTCGTCGGAGAGGCGGCGTTCAGGCATATGCTGGAGTCGCTGCTCCTCATAGAGGATTTCGTTGAGAATGGAGAGGTCCTGGCAGCGGCGGGCAAAACCCTCACCGCGGCCAGCTTGCTTTCGATGGTTAAGCTCAAACCTAGACCGGTGCTAGTCTGCGACACCGAGGCCCTTGCGTCGATGGAGGAGAACAGGTATCTGGCGGAGGACATCGTCCTGGACGGGGAGGTCATCGCCCGCCGCGACAGCATCCTCACTAAGGGGATCCTTGAAGTAATGCGCGACGGGTTCGTAAAATCAGTCAAGGTGTGGAAGTCGACGGAGCTGATAAATATACAGGATTCGATGCACCACATACTCATAGACCATTATTTCTGCAAGCCGCTCACACAAGCCATAGGGCGAGACGGCAACGCGCTCGAGAACGTACCGGTCATGGTGGACGGCGGAGTGGTCAGAGGACTGGTTGAGGGCTCGATAGTCGCGGTGGACCTAGAGGGCTCCATTCTGACTCATGACAAGCTGATCCAGCAGGTTTTGAGGGAAAAGGCGTCGGGCAAGATCCTCTTGGAAAATGTGGCGGACGCCGATGGGCGCATCGTCGCGGACGCCGGTTGCGAGATAAATCAGGATATCATATCGCGCATAGTCGACGCTCATCCCGCTCACGTGGTAGTGAGGGTTCAGTCCGCGCCAACGGAGGTGAAGCGCATCATCCAGCGCGTCTCATTCATCCACAGGCTGAGAGAGGTTCCCGAGAGCCGCCCCGTAGTGCATGGAGTGACCAAGGCCGCGCTCGCCACGGACAGCTTCCTCTCCGCGGCGTCGTTCCAGCAGACCGCCCAAATTTTGTCCGCGGCGGCAGTCAGGGGAGAGGTGGACGAGCTGCAGGGGTTGAAGGAGAACGTCATCATCGGCCTTCTCATCCCGGCTGGCACTGGAATCGAACGATACGCCAAGGTCAGCGTGGCCGAGAAACCGATGGAGTTCGAGGAGGAGCCGGCCGAGCAACACATTGCAAATCCTGAATAGCGTCTGAAAAAAGAAGCGAAAGAACAGCGGGGAGCTCAATGAGCTCTCCGCTTCGAGTTTATCCAATTCCCTAAATAATATTCCCCAAATCCGGGTGCCATTTGCAAACGCGGCGCATATATTCTATTATATATATCCATTATCGAAAGTGGGTGGGGCGTTCGGTGAAAGCAAATTTGAATCGCGGCGGCGGCAAGGACCGCAACGCTAGGAAAGACTCCGGGGTATCAGGGGCCGCTCCGGGAGGCGCTGTTGGCAACGCGGCTCTGTCGGCAGCGTCGTTTCTCTGCGGGGCCTGCGTGATGGTCTTGGAGATGGCCGGCTCCAGGGTGGTAGCGCCGTACATGGGCACCTCCCTCATAGTCTGGACGTCCCTTATCGGCATCATAATGTCCAGCCTCGCGCTGGGTTATTGGCTTGGCGGCGCGCTGGCGGACAGATGGCCCAGCCCCAGGACGCTGGCCCGCGTAATAGGCGGGGCGTCGGCCTCCACGGCCGTCGTCGCCCTGGCGGCGAACCCGTTGCTGGGGGCGCTCGCCGCCAATGTGCGCAACGTCTACGTCGCTTCGGTAATAGCGGCGCTTTTGCTGTTCGCGCTGCCGAGCTTCCTTTTGGGGATGGTGTCGCCGTTCATCGTGCGCCTCGCGATGCGCAGCCTCGGCTCCGCGGGGGCGACTGTGGGCAGGTACTCCGCCCTGTCGTCAGCGGGCAGCATACTCGGAACGTTTCTAGGGGGGTTCGTGCTCATCTCCTTCCTGGAGACGCCGACCATACTATGGGCGGTAGCCGCGGCGCTCGCTTTGACCGCGCTCCTCGTCTATCAGCGAGGCGCAGCGCTGTTGGTGCCGGCGGCAGTCGTCTGCGCGGCGCTTGGAATTTTGAGCGAGGCAGGTGTCATGCCTATGAAAACCGAGGGTATAACCATCAACACGCGGTACAACAGCATAAGGATCATGGAGCGCACGGCCCTCGCCCTAAATCGCAGGGTCAGGATACTCCAGACCGACCCTATGGGCGCGCAGTCCCTGATGTACGTCGACGATCCGAACGAGCTCTACAGCGACTATACGAAATTCTACGACCTGGCCTTCCACTACAAGCCGGACGCCGAAACCGTCCTTATGCTGGGCGGCGGCGGATACTGCGTCCCCAAACACCTGGGGGAGACGAGGCCGGGCGTGAAGGTTGACGTGGTGGAGCTCGACCCCGGCATAACGGCGGCTGCGCGCGAATATTTCAACCTCGTCGACAGGCCGAGCATGAGGATATTCCACGAGGACGCCCGCCAATTCCTGAACAGGGAGTCGGCGGCCGGCGAGTTGAAGTACGACGCGATATTCGGGGATGTCTTCGGGTCGTCGTACAACATCCCGTTCCACCTCACCACCGCTGAGTGCATGAGGAACGTCAGGCGGCTGCTCTCCGATGACGGTGTTTTCGTGGTCAATATAATATCCACCATCGACGGGAAGCTCTTCAATGGGATATATTCGAGCATCGCCGCATCTTTCCCGACAGTGATGATATTCCCGGCGACCTATCCCAACAGCGTCTCGACCAGGCAAAACATCATGATAGTCGCCCTCGCGGCCGACACTCCCCCGCAGAGGGAGGCCGACAGCGAATACATCTCCTCGCTGCTGGGACACAAGTGGAGGGCACCATTCGAACCCAACTCTCCGGCCTTTACCGACGCCTTCGCGCCGGTGGAGAGGTACTCGCTGGTCATCTAGCCTGCCTGTGGATTTGCCCCTGTATTCCCCATGAACGGAATGAAGAAATTTTTCCTGTACCGCACGATAATATCCGCCCTCGTTCTGATAGCGTTCGTCGTGCAGGCGGTGACGACGGTGCGCGGCATCATCGAGGCGGCGGGGCGTGCTGATACCAATTCGTGGTCAACAGGATGTTTTTGATAATGCTGATTTGATTTCAAAATGGGTGACGGGGAACACCCCTGACTACGTCGGATTTTAAGCGGCCGGGCCGTGCGGCCGCGGTTTTTGGTGCACGGGTCCCGAAATAAATCAGCGTTTTCTTTTAAGCCGCTTTGTTCGAAACGTCCGCTGCGCCCTCCTTGCTCTTGATGAACGCCTCCTCCAGCAACGCGGAGAATATTCCGTACTCTATCCTGGACGCGCCGTTGTAGAAGAACATCCCGTACCGTACCTTCGGGTTGACCGCGTCGCGTATTTCCTCGTCGAAGACGTCCTGGGGCAGCGTGATGAGTCGGCTGAGCAACGTCTTCGCGCCAACCTGCGGCGTCTCCGGGAGCAGTATCTGCACGCGTCCGTCGCCTGTCAGAAAGCCGCAGTCGGTCGTTCGGAGCGTCGACTGAACTTTCATGTTGAACGCGTTGCGTAGCATCTCGCTCTGCTGCTGCGAGAGGTTGGTGTCGGTGCTGGGCTCGAACGTCAGGGAGATGAGCAGGCCGGAGAGCTGGCGCTTGTACCTCTGCGCGCGGCTGACCTCCTCCGGGCCCCTTATCTTCCGATATTCGTCGGTGTAGAGGTTGGTGGCCGGGTCGTATATCGCCAAGGCCGACAGCGGATTTTGTTCGGCGTGCGCGTCTATGCGGATCTTAGGCGCCTTTTGCGACAGCGCGAAGTAAAATCGCGCGCCCTCCTTCGCCTGACGAATGATCCAAGTCCCGGACTCGAACACCGCCTCATCCACGTCCATCGGCAGCACCTCGTCTATGGACACCCCATACAGCTCTTCCCGATCCATTCCGACTGCTTCGGCGAACGCGGCGGTGGCGCCGGCTATCACCCCTCTGCTGTCCGCGTAGCACATGGGTAGCGAGAGCTTTTCGGACAGCGCGTCGATTTTCGTCTGCGCGGAGCCGGAGGTGTCGTCCGGCGAATCCAGGGCCCGCTGGGCGCGGAAGTCAGACGAAGCGCTCTGAGTGGCGTAGAGGAAAATCGCCGCGAGGCCGATCAAGAAGAGGATCAGCCCGGTGACGGACATGAACCCGACTCCGAACCGCAGGGACAGCACGGTGAGGAGCAACCCCTGCGCGAACATCGATATGCCGAAATTGTATCTGCCGTCGTCCCTCATCATGAAGAAGAGCGATATCGCGCACATGCACACGTATGCGGAGATCGTCATGCCCCAGACCGCCGAGGGGACGAACATCGCGGATTCCCTTCTGCGAAGAAGCGCGGTCAGCAACAGGAGGAGGAAGGAAAAAACGGGGGGAAAATAAAGCCATCTCATCAACTTTTACACCAGCCCCTTATGTCCACTTGTCGGCTGTGGAGCGTCGTCAGATAAGTCTGCAACCGACCTCGGTCATTATACATGATATACGCGAAAAACCTCCCTTGTCCGCTGGATGAATATGGATCATGGATATGGATCTGTTACTGTTAAATAATAGCTTGCTATAAACCCAAAAAATCAAAATGCCCATTCGGTTTAGGATGGCGATCAAAAGAGCTTCAACCCGTGCATAAACAACGCCCGCAATCCGTTTCGCCTTCGAATTGATCTGATTCGAATATATTTTTCCCCAACCCCTTGACACGGTAGTTATATTAAGCTAACACCATATTGGTGGCTGTGACGCACGATTTGAAGCGCGGGTAAATCTTTCTTTAGTGAGATATGCGATATCATGCCCGAGCTGGTGAGCAGTAAAAGTTACGGTCCACTAATTATATTTATCTCATGCCTGGCGGCGTTCGCCGCCCCGTCCGCGGCTTTGGCGGCGGGTTCCGGCACGTGGAAGGATCTTGCTGTTGTCCTCACCTCCACGGACCTGAGCGCCAAAATCAGGACCGCAAATTAGTGTTTTCAAGTAAGAATGGCGATGCGCAAATAACCCCCAGTTGCTTGCTTCACTCGCTCGAATGCTCCGGAGTTTCCGGGGCATTTATTATATGTACATGCGGCAACCCGTCCGCGAATCTCTGTCCGATCTCGCGGGGACAAAATCGTCCCCAAAACACGTCTCATACCAATTTGAAATCAAAGGCCTAATCGACGTCTGTCTCCGGCACTTCGACGACCACTGCGGGAACCTGAGGATCGCTCGTGTCTATTATAGGTCTCTCTACGCCAGTGCCGGGGGGTGGCGGCGTAGTTCCATCGCCGTCAGTGCCTGGGGCTGTGTACGCCGGGATAGCTATATCGTATACGCTCACGTTGCCCAACGCGTCCTTTACGGCGATATAGACGACATACGCGCCAGGGGGCCGGTTTCAAGAAGCGCCAGCGCCGTTCCGTCCTCGAATTCCGCCGCTGTTTGCGAGACGAAAGTATTAGTTAGGTTCTCAGCTCCGGCTGAGCCGTAGAAACGCTTCTCTCCAGAGCTATTGAGGTAATAAAATATTGGAAATGTTCTAAACCCGGGCCTTGCGCTTGTCGGGTGGTATAATTGGAGGCAGCGAGGGGGCGCAAAATGTTGGGATGGTGTGAACGCGAATGAAGCTCTGCTTGATGCGGCATGGAGATGCCATGAGCGCCGTGATCGACTCGATAAGACCTCTTTCGGAAAAAGGGATGGCGGAGGCTGAGGTTGCGGGCGTGTTTTTGCGCAGGGTCGGTGAGGTTCCCGACGTCATAATACACAGCACGCTGCTGCGCGGCAAACTCACCGCGGAGTGCGTGGCCGCCGCGTCAGGGGCGGGTGACGTCTTGGAGCAATGGAGAGGACTTGAGCCATACGACTCGACCGACGATTTTTTGTCTGAACTGCAATTGACGTTCGGCGCCTCCGAACGCAATATATTGGTGGTCGGCCATCAGCCGTTCATATCGGAGTTCGCGTCGTTGCTGCTCGCCAGATCCGAGGCTGCGGTCTCGTTGAAATTCACCACTGGCTCCCTCTGTGGTGTGAAGAGCGAGGGCATGGGTAAATTTTGGACGCTTCGGTTTCACATCACGTCGAAGCACCTGCTTGGACTGATACAACTCGACTAAACCGCCTCGCCGCGTTCCGCGCGAGCACGGGATCGCGGCGGAACGGCCAAGACGAAATTTTGTCCTAATCCAAGCGCGCGGGATTCCGCGATTGCCGCTCCAATCTTTCTATGTCCATGTTTAGTTTCGCGTTGTCCGCGTATACTTTTACCTCGTCGTCGGGGTCGAGCCTGTACGCCTCGCTGAAGCGCTCGTGCGCCCCCGCCCAATCCTTTTGCGTCCAGAGGGCACGTCCCTCCTTCACGAGCTGCGCGGCCCTCTTCCTGTTGTCTTGGGAAGCTGTGACGGCCGGGTTTTCAGCGACGTTCGCGCTCTCAGCCAGGGGAGCGGCGCCTTCGGAGCCGGGCGCCGTTCGTATCGCCGATGCCCGCGGCCCGGATGGTTCCGCTACGGACTGCGTGATTTTCAGATACCCGCCGTACACCCAGCCCGCCTCGCCGTCCGCGCCGACCTTGAACCAGTGAAACCTGTCGCGCCCCGAGGAGTAGCGTTGCGACGCGCCTAGCGCCGTCCCTTTTGCGAGACGGCGGAGTATCTCTGACTCGGTGTTCGGCGCGGAGCGCATCCGGACGTTGTCTGCCGTAACCTCGACCGGCAGCGAGGCACTGAGGACGGCCACGCCGCTTCGGTCCCGGACGTCAAGGTCGCTGTAGCCATCCGAGTCGGGGGTTGACCACGCGTATGCCCGTCCATCGGCGGTAGGCGCGCCCTCCTCAGCGGCGGGGTTTTGTTCGTCCGGCGAGGTCTGGGCGGACTGAGTTTCGGAATCGGCGTATGGAATGGGCCCCGCCATGACTATTGGGTCATTCCCCGAAGGCGTATTTTCGGCCGGCGCGGGGGCATGTGGTGCCTCAGAGTCCTCCGGCTCCGCCGTTTGTATCGCCGAGGCGCCTCCTCCGGAGGGGCCTGATACGCGCGGCGGGGTGTCCCCTGAAAAATATCTGTAGCTGACGAATCCGAAGCAGCCGAACATGAGGAAGAACGCGAGCAATGTCGCGACCTTAAGCATCGAGTCCCTTTCCTCATGACGTTCTCTGTCCCCCCCCTCTTGCGCGCAGTTCACTTTTTTGAGCTTGCCGCCCTCCGCCCCGCACTCGTCGCAGAATCTTGCGCCGACGCGCATCTCGTTTCCGCAGTACGCGCAGAACATCGTCGAATCCTCAGACGGCTCGGCTCCGGTTGCCGAAAGTGTATGAACGCCTGCCTTAGTGCCGCATTTTCGACAAAAAATATAATTTTTCCCCATAAGGGCGCCGCATTTTTGGCAAAACCTCTTTCCCATGCCCAACACTCCTTCCACCGCACCTGCCGTCTATTGTGGCCTGCCCCTGTTTCGCGCTCCGCGCCAGCGAGAAACGATTCATCGCCCAATATGATAACATTTTTTCGGAGGACGCGACATAAATAAACAATTTCTGAAACAATCGGCGGGTTGATATTATAATTTCCGCTGGCGCTCTTGAATGTGCGATCTTGAATGTTGACAGAGTTGTGTAGGAATGTACAATGTCATGTTGCCCGAGGCGGGAATATATTCCTCATGCGGATATGTTCGTTTGTCACGCGGGGCGAATTATAAACCGCTGACGTACCGCGAAATTATCGTAGGAGGTATCGAACTTTGGCAGAGAGAAAACGCAGGGGGTTCACGCTGGTCGAGATAATGGTAGTGGTCGTGATAATCGGCCTTTTGGCCGCGTTGGTCGCCCCCCGGCTCATAGGACAGTCCGAGGCGGCGAAGATAACGACTACGCGGGCGCAGATAAAGAACATACAGCAGTCGCTCGAGCTCTTTCACCTCAACAATGGATTTTTCCCCACGACGGATCAGGGCCTGGCTTCCTTGATAGAAAAACCGACGATCCCGCCTGAGCCAAAGAACTATCAGCGCGGCGGTTATCTCAACGCGAAGTCGGTCCCGAAGGATCCGTGGGGCAGCGACTACATTTACTTCTGTCCCGGCGACAACGGAGACTACGATATAATATCCTACGGCGCCGACGGCAGAGAGGGCGGAGAGGGGGGCAACGCCGACATCACCAATTGGGACGATTGATAATAATTGATATTGACACAATAATTAGCCGCTGTTTATTGAGTCAGGGGGACAGCTCTTATGCGCGTTGCTGAAAAAATCGAGAAGATGCTCGAAGTTATAAGGGACGAGGTACTGCCGCTCACGGAGTGCGAGGTGAAGAGGGGCAATCATGTGTTCGGCGGGGCCATACTTCGCCCGGACACATTGACCTCTGTGATGGTTGGTTCGAACAACAGGATGGAAAACCCGCTGTTTCACGGAGAGATAGACACGCTCAACAGGTTCTTCAAGCTGCCGGTGCGCCCGCGGGCAGACGAACTGATATTCCTGGCGACTCACGATCCGTGTCCGATGTGCGCTTCCGCCATAGCGTGGGCGGGTTTCCGCGAGGTCTGGCACCTGTTCGACTACAAGGGCGTGGAGGAGGGCTTCAACATGCCAGTCGACGCGGAGATGTACAGGGAGCTCTTCGGGGTAGACGGCGTCCGGTCCGAGAACGCGTTCTTCAAGAAACATTCCATCAGGGAGGCCATCACGGATTGTCCGAACAACGAGCCGCTCCTCGAGATCATGGACGAGATAGAGAAGCGCTATGCCGCTATGGAGGTCTCCGATTTCGCGTACCCGGGAGCGGCGCGCTGAACGCGCCGAGCTCTAAACGCCGGTCATCCCCTGAATATGGAGATCTCTCCGAAACCCTTCTTCTCATGGGCCGTCCTCTCTCCGCAGGCCACACTAAGGATGTGCTCCCTCAACCGTTCGGCGGCTTCGTCCAAGGATTCTCCGCGCAGCAGCACGCCCGCGTCGAAGTCGATCCACCCGGGATGGCGCTCCTTGAGTTCGGTGACGGCGGATATCTTGACGGTCGGCACGACGCTGCCGAACGGCGTCCCGCCTCCGGTGGCGAACAGGATGATCTGGCAGCCGCTTCCCGCCATGGAAGTGCATGATATTGCGTCGTCGCCGGGCGCGAAGGCGATCTGAGCACCATGAGCGGGGTAAGCTCCTTCACCGTATCTCAAAACGTTGGTAACAAGTGATTTGCCGCCGATCTTCTCCAACGCCCCCAGCGATTTCTCCTCCGGGGTCGTTATGCCAGGGGTGCCGTCCGGCTGGGGGGAAATTTTGCCCTCCGGCCGGTCTCGGGCGGCGGAGCGATCGTGAAACCAGCGGTAGAGCACCTCGAAGTCGTCATATGCCCTCTTGTTCGCCATGCGCGGCAAGACTGCGTCGAGCGCGCGGCCCATCTCGGACGCGTCGGTCGTCACCACTGCGCCCCCATGCTCGACGAGATAGTCCGAGAACCGTCCGATCAGGGGGTTGGCGGTGAGCCACGCGTATCCGACACCTCCACCGCACTTTACGCCGACGCAGAGCTGGGAGACCGGGAATTTCTCCCTCACGCGCGGCGCGGCGGCGGCAAGCTCGTCCAACATGCGGCATACGGAGCCCGCGCAGTCCGGCGCATCCTGAAGCGTCAGCTTCATCACGTTCAGATCCTTGCCGATGACGCGGGAGTGAATCTCCGAAAGGGATATGTTCTCGCAGCCCAGCCCGACTAACAGAACTCCCGCGGCGTTCGGATTTTCCGCGAGGCCCGCCAGTATGGCGGCAACCGTGCCAGTGTCCTCGCGGGGGTCCGATCCCCCGAGAGGATGCTCCAGCAGCTTCACCGAGCTTATCCAGTACGGCTTGCCGTAGTTTCCCAGTATCGACCTGAGCTCACCGTTCACGGCTCCGGACGTTGGAATGACCCACAGGTCGTTTCGCACACCGGGGCGTTCGGCCATCCTGCGATAACCCATAAAGCTCCCGCCCATCAAGCCCGGCATCGAGCTCTTGGCTCCCTCCCATTTCGGAAGCCGGGGCGCGCTTGCACCCGTCCCAGTGCGCGCGGCCAGGTTGTGCCGGTGGACCCAGTCCCCGCGCGCTATGTCCCGCGTGGCCGCTCCTATCGGGTGCCCGTGCTTTATCACGTGTTCGCCCTCGGCGATATCCCGGGAGGCGGCTTTATGCCCCGGAGGTATGTCTCCGTTCAGCATAAACACGCCGTTTCCCTCTCCGGAGGATCCCCCGAAGGGCAGGACGATGACGTTGTCGAGGTCGTTCAGGCGAATGAATTCCGGGAATTTCACCGATATTGGCCCCATTGGCGCTCGGATCGGAAGTTTTTCAAGATCTGAGGTGTTTTTTCAGGGCTGACAACGTCTCCTCCAAGTTCAGAGGCTTGCTGATATGGTCGTCCATGCCGGCGGCTGTGTACTTTTCTATGTCCTCGCGGAACGCGCTGGCTGTCATGGCGATGATGGGCACGCGGCGGCGGCCTTGCGCCATTTCAAGCGCTCTGATGCGCTTAGCGGCCTCGCAGCCGTCCATCTCGGGCATCTGCGCGTCCATCAGAATGACGTCGTATTTGCCGGGGTTTGCGATGAACTTCTCTATGGCCTCCCTGCCGCTTTCCGCAAAATCTATTTCGAGCGACGTGGACTCGAGGAACGCGGCGGCTATCTCGCGGTTGATGGCCACGTCTTCGGCCAGCAGCGCCCGGAGCCCCTTGAAATCCGCTATCCCCGCGAAGTTTTTCTCGCCTGCGGGCCGGTCATCCTGGAGCTTGAGCGCGTTGTTTATGCATTCCGCGATCATGGACGGGAAGAGCGGTTTCCGCAAAAAATTGTCGGCCCCGGCCTCGCGGGCGATCGTGCCGGTGGAGTCCCACTCCGTGGACGGTATCATAATGATGACGGGGTTGAGTTTATCGCGGCTCTTTATCCTGCGGGTGAGCTCCAGGCAGCTTATGCCGTCTATCTTCCAGTCCAGAAAGTACATGTCGTAAAACCCCTTCTCATCTATCAGCGCGCACGCCTCGCCGCCGTCCGATGCCACGTCGCAGGCGAGGCCGAACCGCTCCGCGGTCTCGCCGAAGTAAGCCCTTATGTCCATCGCGCCGTCCACGGCCAAGATGCGCGTGTTTTCCCGCCTGGCCGCTGAGTTCAGTATGGGATGCCTTTCGCTCGACACCCTCCTGGCCTCGATGGTGAAGGCGAACTTCGAGCCGAACCCCTCCTTCGACTCGACCCATATCTTGCCGCCCATCATCTCCACGATGCGCTTGGAGACGGCCAGTCCCAGACCGGCTCCCCCAAATTTTTTCGACAGGGAGCGGTCACCCGGCTCCAGCGGGGTGAACAGGCGGGTCTGGTCCTCCCTGGATATGCCGATCCCGGAGTCCGTGACCTCTATAAGTATGGTGCAGATGCCGTTTTCCTCCTTTATCAGCGCGGTATCCAGCATGATCGAGCCATACTCGGGGGTGAGCTTGATGGCGTTGCCGACGAGGTTCGCGATGACCTGCGCGAGGCGCTGCCCGTCGCATGAGATGACGCGCGGGATTTCCCCGCCGAGATGGACGGTGAACTGCTGATGTTTTTCCTCGATGCGGAAGTTGATCACGTTGGTGATTTTCTTGAGGATTGACTCGAAGCTAAAATTCGAGAACGACAGATCGAGCTTGTTCACCTCGATTTTCGACATGTCCAGTATGTCGTTGATGACGCTCAGCAGGTGAGATGAGGCATCGTCGATTTTGCTGAGGCAGTAGTCCTTTTTCTCGATGTCCCGGGAAACTTTGGCGATGGACGTCATGCCCGCTATCGCGTTCATGGGGGTGCGCAACTCGCCGCTCATCTCAGACAAGAAGTCGTTCTTAGCCTGATTCGCCTCCTGGGCTAAGCGGAACATATCCATGGAGTGGGCGTACATCTCGCCCATCTTCTCCATCATCTTGTTCAGCCGGTCCTCCATGGAGCCGAACTCGTCCCGCTCCACGACGTCGATCCTCTTGGAGAAGTCCCCGGAAGCGGCCAGCCCGGCGAACCTGTTCACCTTGTTGATTACCCCGCTCAGATGCCTGGCGACCGAAATCACGCTGAGTGTGGAGGCGAGCAGCACCCCGGTGAACGGTATGACGGCCAGGGCCAAAATCAAGCTCAGTGTCGAGCCCCTGATCTCACTGAGGTTCATCAGGGCCACGATTGTCCAGTTGTTCTCAGGGATGGCCCTGTAGCACGCGCGGTACGACTCGGACCCTATCTTGACGTTGGCCGTGCCCTCTTTCTTCATCAGCGCGTTCTGCCCGAACTCGGACAGCTCGTCCTCCGCGTCGGTGATTTTTTCCCCGAATCCCCTGCTGTCGTCAAAAAAAGTTATGTATTCGCCCGCCTCTCCCAGGATGAACGCCCTTCCCGCCGCGCCTATGGAGATGCCGCGCATGATGTTCTGGATATCAGCCAGCGCCATGTCGGCGGTGGCGACGCCGCGCATCGCGCCCTTGCCGTCGAAGAACGGGACAGTGGCGGTGACCATGCTGGTCTTCGAGACGCTGTCGTAATAGACGTCCGACCAGACGGCCTCCCCGCGAGACCCCTGTCCGTTGAGGTACCACTTCGAGTTATGGTAGTCGCCGCGAAGCTCGTAGCTGCCGTCGTACACCGGATGGCCGTCGGCCATGCGCACATAAGAGGAGTGATAGCGCTGGTTGTTGAAGGCGTAAGGACCGAACCAGATGCCGATCCCGTCCGTGTGTTTGCTTGACGATGCCGTCCTGATCAAGAACTCCTTCATCTCGCCGCGCTTGATGGACTCGGGGCTGGACGTGGCGGCGTATATCGCGAGGCTTTTGGCTATGTCCGCGTTCCTGTCCAGCTCGCTTCGTATCTCGATGATCGCGGCGTCCAGGCTTTCGAGCATCATCCCGTTGACGCGCTCGTTGATCTGGGCGTCTAATATGCGGCTGATTACGATAATGAATACGATCGTGGAGATGGCGGTGACAGGGACTATTGAAAAAATTATCCGCGACGCAATGCTCTTGAATTTCATCATCACTCACACTCCACACATTCTTTTGACGATACCGTGTTTATGAAACTTGGCCCGCGGTTCGGGTTTTCTCAAGCCTCAATCTAAAAAAGTATAACACACCGCTGGAGGTTGTATAATAGCGGTTTTAAGCGAGGTGATTTCATGGCGTTGGGTCCGGAGCTGGTTTTTATGCAGGCCAGGGATATTTCGAGGGAGTTCGCCAAAAACAAGGTCAGGAGGGTCGACGCGCGGGACGATTGGCTCTGCCTGTCGTTTTCGCGCGACAGGGCGCTCTGTTTTTCGTGGAACGCCGAGAACTACGGCGCGTGCGGCATCTCCCCTCAGGAGATCAGGTCATTGTCCGATGCCTCGCCGGCGCGCCCGACGATATGCGACGCGGTCAAGTCACACGTCGTGGGAGCCGAACTTGCGGGCGCGTCATCGCTGAACCGCGACAGGGTCTTGAGCATCGAATTCCGCAGGGCGATAGGGGCCGGATTCCATCAGACGAGGCGCCTGCTGTTCGAGCCGTCGGGCAGGTACAGCAACCTCATGCTGCTGGACGAGGAGGGAGTTGTCATAGAGGCCGCCAAGCACATATACCCCGACTCCAACAGATACAGGTCGGTGATGCCGGGCTTGCGATACTCGCCCCCTCCGGTCGTCAAAGGCGTCCCTCTGGACAGCTTCGACCCGTCGTCCGAGGGCGCGTTGCGCGAGCTGGACTCGCTCCGGGGAGTGGGCAAGCCTCTGATCTCCGCCGTAAAGGCCCATTGCGGCACGCGCGATGCCAGGGATTCGGACGAGGCGCTTCGCGGGCTCGAGTTCCTCAAGACCGGGGAGGGAGAGGCGATATTCCAGGTCATAGGCGGCTATGTGACGCTCTACCCGATCTTGCTCGACTCCGCGAAGGCGATCATGGCCCGCGATTCGCTGGAGGCCGCTCGAATCGCGGTGGTCGCCCCGATGGTCGAAGGCCGCCTGATGGCGGCGCGCCGTAAGATAGCGGCGAGGATAGGAGAGATGTCGAGGGCGAACGACAGAAAAATAGAGGCGTATGAGAGGCTGGGCGATGGGGAAGGGGAGATAGCGCGCCTCAAACTGCACGGCTCGCTGATACTCGCTAACGCGTGGGCGATCGAGCCGCGCTCGAAGGAGGCCACCCTGTCCGAGTGGACTGAGAGCGGGGAGGTGCGGCACAGGATAGCGCTTGACCCCGAGCGCGACGCGCCGAGAAACGCCGAGGCGCTGTTCGCGAAGTACAAGCGGAAAAAATCAGCGCTGGAGAGGGCTCGCGCCATCCTGCCGTCGCTGTGCCTGAGGAGAGACGAGCTGGATGAGCAATTGGCGTTGTTGGAGTGCCACACGGACATGGCGACCCTCTCGAAGATGTGGGAGGAGATCGCGCCGGAGGGTGCTCGGACGCCGAGATTCAAGTCCTCGGGCGCCGTCTCGCCTCCGCACGCAAGGTACGAGTTCCCATTCGCCGGCGCGGTCGTCTTCTGCGGCCTGTCCGCGAAGGGGAACCACTACGTCACGTTCAGGCTGGCCCAAGGAGATGACATGTGGCTGCACGTGAAGGACATGCCGGGGGCTCACGTCATTTTGCGTTTCAACGAGCGCATGGCGCCCGGCGACGAGCGGCGTCCGCGAATGCTGAATATTGCCGCCGCGTGCGCCGTGTATCACAGCGGAGGCCGCGCCGGAGGGCGCGCTTTGGTGGACTGCGCGGAGCGCAAACACGTCAGGCCGATATCGGGAGGCGGGCTCGCCCGCGTGACTTACAGGGAGTTCCGCACGATATCGGCCGACGCATCCGCCTGGATTGACGAGGTCCGCAGAATCCAATAGAGGGAATCCCATCATTCGGCGGCGGGACAAAATTTCATTCAAACGAACTGGTAATACGAGAGCCTTGCCCGGCACTCCTCACCGCCCATCAGACCCGCCATCTCGAACACGCCGGGGCTCACCTTGCGGCCGGAGAGCGCGAGCCGCATTGGCATCGCTATCTCCTTCAGCGAGACCCCGTTCTCCCCGCACCATTCGCGGGCGAACTCCTCGAGCTTTGCCGCCTCCCAGCCGCTTGTCCCGAACTTGTCGTAGAGCGCCCCGAAAAATTCACGGAGAGTCCCGCGATGCGGGCCGTCGGTCTCCGACGCGTCGTAGCGGGACTTGACGGGTTCGAAGTCCACGAAGTAGTCGCTGTACTCCGCGAGCTCCCTGGTCGTCCTGCCGCGCCCGCCCATGAGGGTCAGCGCGTTCTCGGTGTACTCCCTCGGATGCCTCTCATAGCGCAGCCCGAGATCGCGCCAGAAGGGCTCGACCGCCTCCCTGCGGGCGGCGGGGGACATCGCCTTGAGGTGCTCCTGGTTGACGTAGTTCAGCTTGTCCGTGTCGAACACCGCCGGTTTTTTCGTGACGTTGGAGAGCTCGAAGGCGCGGGCAGCCAGCTCCCGACCGAATATCTCGACGCCGCCGCCGGGCGTCCAGCCCAGCAGCGCGAGGAAGTTGAACACCGCGTCGGGGAGATAGCCCATGTCGCTGTACTCGAACACGCTCGTCGCCCCGTGGCGCTTCGACAGCTTTTTCTTGTCGCTCCCCAGTATCATCGGCAGGTGCGCGAATTGCGGCGTCTCCCAGCCGAGGGCGCGATAGATCAAAATCTGCTTTGGGGTGTTGGCTATGTGGTCCTCCCCGCGTATCACACAGGTGACGCCCATCGAGTGGTCGTCCACCACGACCGCGAAGTTGTAGGTCGGCATCCCGTCGCTCTTGATGAGCACGATGTCCTTGACCGACCCGTCCTGGTTGACGGAGGATTTTTCGCTGGCGACGTTTATCGCTCCGTATATGACGTCGTCGAGCAGTATGTTTTCGCCGGACGGGACGCGGAAGATAACGGCTCGGCCATCCATGTAGGCGCGGTCCGATCGGACGAGCGCCATAGCGGCCTCCCTGTATCCGTCCATGCGCTCGGACTGCCTGTACGGGCCGTGGTCCCCGCCCTTGTCCGGTCCTTCGTCCCAGTCGAGCCCGAGCCACCTCATGCCGTCCATGATGGTGCGCTCGTACTCCGCGGTCGAGCGCTCCCTGTCGGTGTCCTCGATGCGAAGGATGAACGATCCCCCCGTGCGGCGGGCCCACAACCAATTGAAGAGGGCCGTGTGCGCCCCGCCTATGTGAAGCGCGCCGGTTGGGCTCGGCGCGAATCTCACCCTGACTTTTCCGTCTG
This sequence comes from Synergistaceae bacterium, assembly GCA_031269245.1. Classification (GTDB taxonomy): domain Bacteria; phylum Synergistota; class Synergistia; order Synergistales; family Synergistaceae; genus JAIRKI01. Next base: position 55,417 of record JAISZL010000062.1, read on the forward strand.
CCCCCATTCACATAACCCTCCAAACATCTATAATGGAGAACACTATTTTTTTATTATACCTCAAAAAACTGCGGGGGGTTCCAATATGGAGGACAATGCGACAAACTCTGCGAAGGGGATGAGGATTCTGCTGGTCGACGGACACGGTCTGGCCTATCGCGCGTTCTACGCTCTTCCTCCGATGAACGCCCCGGATGGTGTGCCGACCAACGCCGTGCTGGGTTTTATGAACATGATGCTGAAGGCTCTGAGCGAGTGGTGCCCGGACGGCGTGGCGATATTCTTCGACCCGAAGGGGCCGACGGAGCGGAAGAAGATGTACGCGGCTTACAAGGAGGGGCGCAGGCCAACGCCCGACGAGTTCAGGGAGCAGATGCCCTACATCGCGGAGCTCTCCTCGGCGTTGGGATTCCCTGTGTTCACCAGGGACGAGGTCGAGGCCGACGACCTAATCGCGTCCACCGCCGCCGCGTCCGAGCGTGACGGGCACGATCCGCTGATACTGTCGGCCGACAAGGACCTGTTCCAGGTCCTTTCCGGCAGGGTGAGGATGGCGCGGCCGACGAAGGGGGTCAGCGAGTTCAAGATGTACGACGCGCGCGGTTTCGAGGATGAATACGGGTTCCCGCCGGCGGTCATGGCTGACTACCTCGCGCTGGTGGGGGACGCTGTGGACAACATACCGGGCGTCCCAGGCATAGGCGACAAGACTGCTCGCGGCATATTGGCGCGATGCGGCTCACTCGACGGGGTATACGGGTCGCTCGGCATCCTTCCGAGGGGCGTCAGGGAAAAGCTGGAGCGCGGCAGGGAGTCCGCGTACATGAGCTACGCCCTCGTGATCCCGCGGCACACCGAAGCGATACCGCCCGGCGGCATGGTCATGCGAGCCGCGGATGAGGCTGAGGTAGTAAGGCTGTGCGAGCGGCTGGGCCTGAAAAAACTTCTGGACCGACTGGGCCCGCGGATGAACGATGCCGCGGCGAAAACGCCAGCGGAGAGCGCTGAAATTCGCGAAAATGTCGAGACCCAGGATAATAACGAAAGGAATATTCCAACGGCCTCCGCCTCGCCGCCCGAGGAGATATTTTCGAACAGGGAGCTCGCGCTCTGCGGCGACCCGCCTCTCCTGACCGCCAGGGACGGCGGATGGACGGAGTGCGGAGAGGGCGTCGCGGCCCGCCTCGCGGAGTGGCTCGCTACGGGAGGTAACAATTTGCTGCTCGCTGGCTACAGGGAGTGGTGCGGGAGGATCCCGCGCCTCGCAAACCGCCCGGAGGCCATATTGGACGTGGATCTAGCGAACTACTTCTTCCACCCTGACGCGAGGCATCCCTTAGGCGAGCTCGACGCTAAGGAGCTCTACGCGCGGTGGGACGGTTTCATGTCGGACGAGCTGTCGGGCGACATGCTGTCGGTCGCGCGGGAGATCGACGCCCCGCTGACGCCGGTTCTGATGGATCTGCAGAGCCGCGGTCTCCGCGTGGACGTCGAATCCCTGCGAAGGCTCGACGCGGAGCTGGGGGCGCGGATCGCCCAGATAGAGGGCGAGATATATAGGGTCGCCGGGGGGGCGATCAACCTGAACTCGCCCAAACAGGTCGGCGAGCTGCTGTTCGAGCGCCTGGCACTGCCGGTCATAAAGCGGACCAAGACCGGGTACTCGACGGACGTGGGGGTGCTGGAGGAGCTGTCGCGGCTTCCAGATCCGTACAACGAGCTGCCCCTCAAGATGCTGGAGTTCCGCGAGTGCTCCAAGATGTCCTCCGGCTTTGTACAGCCGTTTATAAAACACGCGTCTGAGTCGCGCGACGGCAGGGTGCACTCGACGTTCCTGCACACCGTGACGGGGACCGCCCGGCTCGCGAGCAGGGATCCAAACGTCCAGAACCTGCCCGTCTTCGGCGACTGGGCCGTGAAATTCAGAAGGGCCATCGTCCCGAGCGAGCCCGACGGCGTGTTCGTCGCGGCGGATTACTCGCAGATAGAGCTTCGCGTGCTGGCGCACCTCTCCGGCGAGGAGCGCCTGGCCGACGCCTTTCTGAGGGGACGCGACATACATCTGGAGACGGCGTCCCTAGTCTTCGACATGAGCCCGGAGGATATAACGCCGGAGCAGAGGCGTTTCGCCAAGACCGTCAACTTCGGCCTCATCTACGGAATGGGCGCTCATGGGCTTGCGTCCCGCATGGGCATAGAGCGGGGGCAGGCCGCGAAGTTCGTCGAGAGGTATTTCTCCGTCCTGCCGAGGGTGAAGGCCTACCTCGACAGGAGCGCGAAGGACGCGCGCGCCGCGGGGCATACGCGCTCGATATTCGGGCGCATCCGCCCGCTGGCGGAGGTGTCGACGACGGAGGGCAGAGGAGGGTCTTCCATCGACAGGGTCGCCGTGAACACCCCCATACAGAGCGCGGCGGCCGACATAGCGAAGATAGCCATGATAAGGTTGAGCGAGGCGCTCCGGGGCGACACGGACACCCGCCTCGTCCTTCAGGTCCACGACTCCCTGGTGTGCGAAACCAGAGAGCGGAGAGCCGATGAGATAGAGGCTCTGCTCGTTCGGACCATGGAGGGCGTGTGCCGCATAGACATACCGCTCAAGGCCGACCCCAAAAGAGACCGGTCCCTCGAGGGCGTGTGACGCTGGTTTGCCATTTGAGAAAATAATGATGTAGAATAGCGATTATTCTAAATATATAGGCTTATGGGAGGAATCATCGGATGACGGACGAGACGAACAGTTGCTGTGTCCCCGGCGGCGGCGAGATGCCGGAGGAGGAGATATTCAGGCAGCGCAAGGACAAACTTGAGCGTCTCCGCGCGGAGGAGGGGTACGACCCCTACGCCAACGACCATTGGGACTGCAGCCACTCCTTGGGCGAGATACGCGACAGGTACGAGGGCCTGTCGCACGACGAGGTATCCACGGACTCGCTCAGCGCGGGGGGGCGGGTGATGGCACTGCGACGCCACGGGAAGGCCGCGTTCGCCACGATGATGGACGAGAGCTGCAGCCTGCAGCTCTACTTCCAGCAGAACGAGCTGGGGGAGGAGCGGTACGCCTTTTTCAAGAAGTGGGTGGACACCGGCGACATCATCGGCGTGAGAGGGAACGCGTTCAGAACCCAGAGGGGCGAGCTCTCCATCAAGGTGAGGGAGTTCAGGCTGCTCTCCAAGTCCCTCCGCCCCCTGCCGGAGAAGTGGCACGGGCTGAAGGACACCGAGGTCCGCTATCGCAAGAGGTACATCGACCTCATCGCCAACCCCGAGGTGCGCGACGTCTTCCGCAAGAGGGCGCTGATCATAAAAACATTCCGCGATGTGCTCGAGAGAAACGGCACGCTCGACGTCCAGACCCCAATACTCTCGTCGATAGCCGGGGGTGCCAACGCTCGTCCGTTCGTGACGCACCACAACGCCCTCGACATAGACATGTACCTGAGGATCGCCACGGAGCTTCACTTGAAGAGACTCATCGTCGGGATGTTCGGGAGGGTGTACGAGATCGGCCCAAACTTCCGAAACGAGGGGATGGACTCGCGGCACAACCCGGAGTACACCGCGATGGAGGTCTACTGGGCCTACTCCAGCTACAGGGACATGATGGCGCTCGCGGAGGAGATACTCGTGGCCTGCGCGGACGCTCTGGGCAGCAGGGTCGTCAGCTACCAGGGGAGGGAGATCGACCTCAACCCGCCGTTCAAGGTGGCCGCAATGGCGGACCTGGTGCGCGAGAGAACGGGGGTGGACTTCATAAACGCCGCCGACGAGGAGGCCCGGAGGAAGGCGCGCGAGCACGGCGTGGAGATATCCGGCGACAGCACCCGTTACGACATATTGCCGCTCTTCTTCGAGCGATTCGTGGAGGAGACGCTGATACAGCCCACGTTCGTCATCGGTCACCCCACCGTGATCTCGCCGCTCTCCAAGCGAAACAGGGAGAACCCGGACGTGACGGACCGCTTCGAGCTCTTCATAAACGGATGGGAGTTCGCGAACGCCTTCAGCGAGCTCAACGACCCGATAGACCAGCGGGCGCGCTTCGCCGACCAGGCGAGGCGCAGGGACGAGGGGGACGAGGAGTCTCACCCGTTCGACGAGGACTTCGTCAACGCGCTCGAACATGGGATGCCCCCGACCGGCGGGATGGGCATCGGCGTCGACCGCACGGTCATGCTGCTCACGGACTCCAGGAGCATCCGCGACGTGATACTCTTCCCGACTATGAGGCCTATTTAAGGACATGGCGGATTTCGGCACGATCGACGAGGCGAGGCACCGTGCCGCGGAGCTCAAGCGCGAGATAGCCGCCAACGACGAGCTGTACTACGTTCTGGACTCTCCCGCCATCGAGGATCACGAGTACGACGCGTTGCTGCGCGAGCTGGGCGAGATAGAGCGGGCGTACCCTGAGATACTGACTTCGGACTCGCCAAACGCGAGGGTTCGCGGCGCGCTTCGGCCCGAGTTCCGCAAATTGGCTCACGCCGTGCCGATGCAGAGCCTCGACAACGCGTACTCGAAGGCGGAGCTGGGGAGCTTTTTCGAGAGGACGGCGAGGGCACTGGGGGACGACAGCGGCGGCTGTTCGTGGGTGTGTGAGCCGAAGATCGACGGACTGGCGGTCTCGCTGACATACGCGGACGGTGTCCTCGAGCGGGGGGCGACCAGGGGCGACGGGACGGTGGGCGAGGACGTGACCCGAAACATACGGACGATCAGGTCCCTGCCGCCGAGGCTGAAGCGGTGCTCAGAGGGGACTGTGGAGATAAGGGGCGAGGTTTGTATGTCCCGCGAGGACTTCGCTGAGCTGAATAGGGCGCGGGAGGAATCTGGCGAGCCCCTGTTCGCTAATCCGCGAAACGCGGCGGCCGGCAGTTTGAGGCAGCTCGACAGGAAAGTCACGGCGTCGAGGAAGCTCAAGATTTTTTTGTACCACGTCGTGGACGCGGCGCGGCTGGGCATGAGGTCGCAGGGCGATCTGCTGCGGTGGCTGGAGGAGGAGGGGCTGCCCACTCACGGGCACGCGGCGCTCTGCCGCGACGCGGACGAGATATACGCGTACCTCGAGGAGTGGGACAGGTCCCGTTTCATGGACTCCATAAACACGGACGGGGTCGTCGTCAAGCTGGACGACCTCGGGCTGAGGGATCGCCTGGGCAGCACCGCGAAGGCCCCGAGGTGGGCCATGGCGTTCAAGTACCCGCCGGAAGAGAAGAGGACCAAGGTGCTCGGCATCGACGTCTCCGTGGGCAGGACTGGCGCGCTCACCCCCACGGCACGGCTCGAGCCTGTGCGGCTCTCCGGAACGACGGTGCGGAGGGCGAGCCTGCATAACCAGGACGAGATAGACCGGAAGGACGTCAGGGTGGGGGACGTGGTGTGGGTTCACAAGGCCGGCGAGATAATACCGGAGATACTGAGGGTGGATTTCGACGCGCGCACGGGGAATGAGGTCCCGTTCGCCATGCCGCGCGTCTGTCCGGTCTGCGGCACTGAGGCCGTCAGGCTGCCCCCCGAGGTCGCCGTCAGGTGCCCCAACAGGTCGTGCGGCGCGCAGCTTCAGGAGGGCCTGCTGCACTTCGTATCGCGCGACTGCATGGACATAGACGGCATGGGCGAGCGGATAATAAAGCAGTTGGCGGAGAGCGGCTTGGTTAAGAGCGCGGCCGACATCTACGGCCTGTCGCTGGAGGACCTAACCGGCCTCGACAGGATAGCCGCGAAGTCGGCGCGAAACATCATGGACGCGATAGACGCGTCGCGCGGGCGCCCGCTTCACGCCGTCATAAACGCGCTCGGCATCCGCAACGTGGGCAAGAAGACAGCCCGTGACATAGCGTCGCGCTTCCGAGGCATGGACGCGCTGATCGCCGCGAGCGAGCAGGAGCTGGCGAACCTCGGCGGGGTGGGGCCGACGATAGCGGCGTCGATAGTGAGCCACTTCGGCGACTCCCACAACATGTCGGTGGTCCGGAGGCTCGAGGCGTATGGCGTCAGCATGAAGAGCGGCGCCGGGGACGAGCCGGAGGCGAGCCCAGGGGAGAACGGGAAAAAGATATTCGCTGGCAAGAGGATGGTGTTCACCGGTGAGCTTGAGACGATGCCAAGGCAGGAGGCGGAGCGGGTCGCCGAGTCGATGGGGGCCCATACGTCAGGCAGCGTCAGCAAGCGCACGGACGTGGTAGTCGTCGGCGCGAATCCGGGGAGCAAGTATAACAAGGCCTTGAGCTTGGGCGTGGAGATATGGGACGAGAATATGTTTTTGGAACGTCTTAAGGGCGAGTAGAGGAGCGTGGGGTTCCACCCCACACCCCGGCAGGGAACTCGTTCCCCGCGCCCTTTTTGGGAAAATAGGGAGGAATGCCAATTGAAAATGACAGTTGATAGAGAGGTAACGCTCCGAATGGCACGGGCCGCTCAGATACGCTTGGCGCCCGAGGATGTGGACCGCATGATGGACTCGATAAACGACATACTGTCGTTTTGCGCGCTGGTCGGTGATCTGGACTGCGCGGACACGCCGGACTTCACATGGAGGATGAAGAAACTTCCGTCGAGACGGCTCGACGAGGCTGGGGATTGGGCGGACAGGGACCGCTTCAAGTCCATGTCCCCGACGATGGAGGGGGATTTCTTCCGTGTCCCCCGCATACACGCGGAGGACTGACCAGTGGAAATCTACGAGATGACAGCTAGTGAGACCGCGGAGGGGATAAAGGCCGGGAGGTTCAGCGCCGTGGAGGCGGCGAGGTGCGGCCTGAGCCGCATAGCGAAGTTCGACGGCGAGGTGAACGCGTGCGTCACGGTGACAGAGGAACACGCCATCGCGACCGCCCGCAGGGTCGACGGGATGATCGCCAGGGGCGAGGACCCGGGACCGCTCGCCGGGGTGCCGTACATCGCCAAGGACAACTTCTGCACGAAGGGGATCAGGACGACGTGCAGCAGCAGGATACTGGAGAACTGGATTCCGACGTACAACGCCTCGGCGATAAATTTCATGAACGGAGCCGGGGCTGTGCTGATAGCGAAGTCGAACCTCGACGAGTTCGCGATGGGCAGCTCCACTGAGAACTCCATAATAGGTCCGACGAAGAACCCGCGCGACCTCGGACGCGTCCCCGGCGGCAGCAGCGGAGGCAGCGCGGCCTCGGTCGCGGCGGGATACGTGCCGCTCGCGCTCGGGTCGGACACCGGCGGGTCCGTCAGACAGCCGGCGGCGTTCTGCGGCATACAGGGGATGAAGCCGTCATATGGGGAGGTCAGCAGGTTCGGGATAGTTGCCTACGCGTCCGCGCTCGACCAGGTCAGCCCCCTCGCGCGCACCGTCGGCGACCTAGCGATGGCGCTTAACGTGATAGCGCGCCCAGACCCGAACGACACCACGTGCGACGCGTATGATCGGCCGGATTTCGCCGCATCCCTTGCGATGCGGGACCTCAGGGGGAAGAGGATAGGGGTGTTCGCCGGTTTCGAGGCGGAGCAGATGGACGCGGAGCTTTACGGCGCGCTGACCAAGGCGGCCGCTCTGTGCGAGGCCGCCGGAGCGACGGTCGAGCCGATAGACCTCCCGATAGCGGTCAAGTACGGCGTGGCCACGTACTACGTGACGGCGCTCGCTGACGCGAGCTCCAAGCTCGGCTGCTTCGACGGGATCAGGTACGGCACACACATCGACGGTCCGACGCTCACCGACATGTACGCCAATACCCGGACGGCGTCCTTCAGCGAGGAGGTCAGGCGCAGGATAATACTCGGCACGTGCCTTCTCACGGAGGGCTTCTATCAGAACTACTACGGTCCAGCGCTGAAGGTGCGCACCAAGATGGCGATGGAGTTCGAGGAGCTGTTCAGCAGGATAGACGCCTATCTCCTCCCGACCTCGCCGTCCATGCCGTACCCCATGGGCACGAAGGAGACCGACCCGACGCGGCTCTACCTGGGCGACATATTCACGGTGCCGATCAGCCTCGGCGGGCTGCCAGGGATAAACATATGCATGGGCTTCACGCCGGACGATCTGCCTCTCTCTGTGCAGCTCGTCGGGCCGAGGTACGGCGACGCGAGCCTGTTGGGGATAGCCGGCGTAATAGAGCGGGTGGTGGGCCGCCCCGGTGCGGCCGCGCCGCGCAAGCTGGAGGAGGTGAGGTAGATGGCGGACTCTCCGCTCTCTTCGAAAAATTCCGCGGCCGCCAAACGCCCCGTCGTAATAGGGCTGGAGGTTCACATACAGCTCAACACAAAGACGAAGCTCTTCTGCCCGTGTTCGACTGACTACATCGGCAGGACGCCTAACACCAACGTCTGCCCGATATGCCTGGCCGTGCCCGGCACGCTGCCGCTCCTGAATGACCTAGCGGTGGCGCTGGGTTCGAGGATGGGCCTCGGGCTTCACTGCGAGATACAGAACTACTCAAACTTCCACAGGAAGAACTACTTTTACCCGGACCTGTCGAAGGCCTACCAGATAACGCAGTACGGCCTCACCATCGCGGTCGGCGGCTACATAGACATCGAGCCGGAGGGCCGCCCGAAGAGGGTCAGGGTGCATCATCTGCACCTGGAGGAGGACGCCGGCAAGCTCGTCCATCCGACCGCCGACGGGCGCCTGACCGGCGCCGCGTACTCGCTGGTGGACTACAACAGAGGGGGCGTGCCGCTCTCCGAGATAGTGTCCGAGCCCGATATGTCGTCGCCCGCCGAGGCCAGGGACTACGTGATAAGGCTTCGCCAGCTCGCGCGGTATCTCGACGTGTCGGACGGCGAGATGGAGTCCGGGTCGCTCAGGGTCGACGCCAATATATCGCTCTCGAACCCGGACGGTTCGCTCGGCACGAGGGTCGAGATAAAGAACATGAACTCCCTAAAATCGCTGGAGCGCGCGCTGGAGTACGAAATATCGCGCCAGAACAAGGTGCTGGACTCCGGCGGCAGGATAGTGCAGGAGACCCGCCTCTGGGACGACGCCGAGGAGGTCACTCGCTCGATGCGCAGCAAGGAGACCGCGTCCGACTACAGGTACTATCCGGAGATGGACCTGGCGCCGATAGTCATAACGGATGAACAGATAGAGGACTTCAAGCGCGCGATGCCAGAGCTGCCGTGGGAGAAGCGCGAGCGCTTCGCGCGCGAGTTCGGTCTCTCCGGTGAGGAGGTGGCGATCCTGACCGAGCAGAAGGAGCTGGCGCGGTACTACGAGGAGACGATAGCCGCCGGCGCCCCGCCGGCGCGCGCCGCGAACTGGGTGCGCATGGAGGTTCTGAGGGTGCTGAACGAGACCGGGACGAGCATCTCGGACTTTCCTCTAGGGCCATCCGTACTGGCGGAACTCGTGAAGAAGGTCGAGAGCAAGGAGCTGTCGAGCACGATAGCGAAGGACATACTGGACACGCTGTCGCGCGAGGACATCACCCTTGATGAGGCGGTAAAACGCTCCGGCGCGTCCGCCGTCCGCCTGACCGGATGCCTGCTCGACGAGGTGGTGGACAGGATATGCGCGGCGAACCCCGGCGTGGTGGAGACGATCAAATCCGGCCGGGATAAGAAAGGCGGTAAGATGAAGTTCCTTCAGGGTCTCGTGATGAAGGAGACGAGGGGGCAGGCGGACCCGTCCGAGGCTGCGGGCTCGCTGTCCAAAAAACTGGGAGCGTGATCTTTAGGGAGACGCTGAGAAGATCCGATTCCAGCGATTCATACCACTTCGCAATGGACACATCATTAACGTCATATTGAAATCGGATTGGTATCGATGGTTCAGGAGGCCGCTTGTTATTTGAGCGGCCTCCTGAACGAGACGCCCCCCTCAAACCGCAGGATCAAAACCGCGGGCGCTGCCCGCACCCGGCATGGAACTAGTTCCCCGCACCCTTTCCCTATTTTTTATTTTCACCCGCAGGGTGAAAACAAAAAAATCAAACGGGGTCAAGGGGACTCAAGTCCCCTTGCGGGGTTCGGGGCAGAGCCTCGAGGTCTTGTTTGTGGTTTTGGGAGCCCTTGGTTCATACCAATTCGCGGTCAACAGGCTGTTTTTGACAAGGCTGAATGGCTGATCAAACCTGTTTTAACGCTTCACCCTTTAGGCCTTTGATTTCAAATTGGTATCAGTTGGAGAAGGGGGGGGAACTCATGCTACAATGAACATCATTTTTTTGAAGGTGCGTTGTCCAGAATTCATGAGCTCAAACGCCAAATCGAAGTACGACCTCACCGAAGGCCGGATATTGGACAAACTGCTCTTAGTCGCGCTGCCCATAATAGGTACGCAGCTTCTCCTCATGAGCTACAACCTCATCGATATGTTCCTGCTGGGGCGCGTCAGCAGCGATGCGGTCGCGTCGTCGGGGATAGCGGGGATGTACGTGTGGATGTCGGAGGGGTTTCTTCTCATCGGTAAAATGGGGGCGGAGATAGGGGTCGCGCAGAATTTAGGCAGGCAGGACGCGGCGCGCGCCGAAAGTTTCGCCAGAAACTCGATCTGCCTGGCGCTGTTGGTAGGGCTGATATACGGCGCGACGGTCGTCGCTTTCTCCAAAAACCTGATAGGCTTCTTTCGCGTGAGTGAGGAGTCCGTCTCCGCCGGGGCGCGGACATACCTTGTCATCGTGGGGCTCGCGGTCCCGGCGGTCTTCGTGGCTGGCGCCATCGCGGGGGTTTTTACAGGCGCTGGCAACTCACGGGCTCCGTTCGCGATAAATTCCCTGGGGCTCGTCCTGAACGTGGTACTGGACGTGTTTTTCATCTTCAAGCTGCGCATGGGGGTCGCTGGCGCGGCTGCGGCGACTTCGATTTCGCAGGCCGTCGTGTGCGCCGTATCGGTGGCGGCGATGAAGCGAAAGAGGGACCGCCCGTTCGAGAGGTTTTCGTTTTTCGAAAAACCAGACGCGGAAGTCATCATCGCCATTCTCAAGTGGACGGCGCCCCTCGCGCTGGTCAATTTTCTGTTCACGTTTTTCACCATGTTCATATCTAGACTCGCCGCCGGGTTCGGGGCGGGGGCCATCGCCGTTTGCAAGGTCGGAAGTCAGATAGAGTCGATCTGCTGGCTGACGGGGGAAGGGATAGCCACCTCCGTCGCCGCCTTCGTAGGGCAAAATTACGGCGCGATGAAATTGGAGCGCATAAAGGGGGGCGTGAAAATAGCGCTCCTGTCATGGTGCTCCTGGGGCGCGGTCGTCGCTGTCATCCTCATGACGCTGGGGCGCCCGGTCTTTCGCTTCTTTCTGCCCGACCCGTCGCTCACAGAAATGGGAGCGTCCTTCCTGAGGATATTGGCCCTGTGCGAGATATTCGGATGCCTCGAGGCGATTTCATTCGGGTCGATGCGAGGCCTGGGCCGGACGATCCCCCAGTTTGTGGTTAGCATAGCCTGCAACGCACTTCGAATACCGATAGCGAGCTTCCTGGCTGGCGTTTTCGGAGTCAACGGCGTGTGGATGGGCATAGCGATAACCGCGTCCATGAGAGGTTTTTTCGCGTACATATGGTTTCTGAGAGAGCTGAAACGCTTGAAATAATGCTATAACCAAACCCTCCCTTACGGGGGTGTCCCTCCTCATAAGTTCAAGCTCAAATAGGCGTAATCCATTGCCTCTCTATCGATGCCGATATAACTAAGCGTGACCCTGCTCGTCGAATGGTTCATCAGTTTCTGGACCAGCGCGAGGTCTCCCCCGGACTTTTTGTACACTTGATACCCGAATGTTTTTCTCAGCGAATGGGTGCCGATGTTTTCAAGCCCTATGGATTCCGCCGCTTTTTTCAAAAGCCGCCATGCCTGCGAGCGGCTCAAGGCTCCTCCTTTCTGCGATGCGAAGAGCGGTTCCGAGCGGTCGGCGCAGCGGCGTTGGGACAGGTAATCAAAAAGCGCGTTCTTGACGGCGGAGTTTAGAGGGAACCGTTTTGCCTTGCCCGTTTTTTGCTCCTTCATGTTCAACGACATGGAGATGTTCCCTTTTTCGTCAAGGACGTCCCCCACGGAGAGAGACAGCAAATCTCCTATCCGCAGCGCAGTGTTGATACCCATCACGAACAGCAGCTCGTCCCTTCCCCCTCTGCCCTTTAACGCGGCCTTCATCTCGGCTATTTTCCCCAGGTCGCGGATCGCTTCGACTTCCATCTCTCTCTGTTCCCCCTTTTTTGATTTAACTAATCAGGGGAAAATTATATAATAACTAGAAAATATAATTACGGAAAATGATTTATCATGATATACCCATCATATGAATGTCGTTCCGGCCACTTAATCAGCGCTTCCTTTGGCTTCGGGATAGCCAGGTTACCGTTATTGCCATGAAGAAGGCTAACCAGACCACCCCTCTCGCTTTTAATCAGTTTGAGGGACGCCGTGCCGTTCTTCGTCAGCGGGAGCGAATACCTTCCACTCGTCATAAATTGCCCGAAGTTCAGCGTCCAAATAGGCGAGGGCTTTCCCTTTAATGTCCTCCGGCACTCCGTAGTACGCCTCGGCGATCGCGCCGGTTATTGCTCCGATGGTGTCGCTGTCGCCTCCGAGGGATATGGCAATGCGGATAGCGTCCTCAAACGAAGCGGATTCAAGGAAGCACTCAATCGCCTGCGGCACGGTTTCTTGGCAGGTTTCATTGAATCGGTAGGTGGGACGAATGCTGTCAATCGTGAAGTCAAGCGAGTAATATTCTCCAGCGATTCGTTCGCGGATTTCACGTTTCGGCGCTCCCCGGCAAGCCATATAGATGGCTGCCGCCGTTGCTTTCGCGCCTTTAATGCCCTCTTCGTGATTATGGGTTACGGCGGTCACGGTTTCGGCGAGCCGCTCCGCGTCACGCTCTGACCTGGCGGCGAACCCCGCGGGGCTTACCCGCATTGCCGCGCCGTTGCCGAAACTGTTATATGGTTTCGGGTCGTCGCTGAAGACCCACCGATAGAACATACCGCCGAAGCCGCTGTTCGGATACTTTCGCCCTATTTTCCGCATGTACTTGACGGTCAGTTTGGATAGCTTGACGTGAAAGTTGTGGTCACGGACATTCGGGGTTTTTGTCTTTGATGCTTCCATTATCGCCTTGGCTACAGCGAGGGACATAATGCTATCGTCTGTAGCAAAGCAACCATCTCCAAAGAGCTCAAAGTCCTTGCTTCTGTGATTATTGAATTCAAAACGCGATCCTACGATGTCTCCGATGATTGCTCCGAGCATTATGCCGCCTCCTTAGTTTCGCCGCGGCGGCCTTCGCATTTTCCCGAGCCGCCGCTACGCTGTTCCTGACCGGTTCTTTCAGTTCGTTCTTTATGGCGCCTTTGCTCAGATGTATAATCTTCTCGGACATGGGGAATGACCTCTCTTCTGTAAGATTTTGTCTTGAAAACTTCATCTTAACAGACGGTCCTTACCTTGTTCTCCTTTTTGCGCATAATATTTTACGTTATCTTGCAAGGTTATGCCAAGGAATACATTGAGAAATACGGTTTGACAAAATATACAATGAAATCGACATGAGCTGGTAATACAAACGGAAGGCAAGGTTGGCGAATCATGCGGTTTTATGGTCGCGCTTCACGTAAACTGCGAAACTCGAGTTAGGAGAGGAACAACGTATGATACCCAAACAGGTTGCAGACCTATTGAATGAGCTGCCGCTCGGTGACAAAGAGAGAATTGGTTCGCTTCGGCATCTCGCGTTTATCATCGGCGCGAATGTGTATAACGCGGCGAAGTCCGCTGCGAAAGAGCAAGTCGTCTTCATATTGAGCGAGTACTACTGCGCTCCAAACAGGTTTGAGCAGTTGTGGAACAGCCTGAGTGCTGCTGAGCGCAAAATAATCTCGCTGCATATTTGGGGTGCGGAGTCCGAGCCTGTGGATTGCGCTGACGAAGTCGCTGAGGAGTTTAGCGTTGCCGAAAAATCGGAGAGAACCTATTACTATTCTTATGCGCGGAATGGACTTGATCGATTCAAAGAAAGGTATGCCGGAAATGATTCGGCGCTGTGGCTGTTTTTCCCAAGAAATCAAGACAATCGAATATTTCAGGATAAATTGCGCTATGCAGTCGGTGAGATGAGACGCGTGTATTCAAGGGTTTCGGGCAAGTTTACGTTTTCAGCGCGCGAAAACAGGATAGCTGATTTTGCGAACATCGTCAGATTCTCCAACTCAAACAAGCTGACGGTTACGAAAAGCGGAGTTCTCAGCAAATCCTCCGCGCTGAAGCTGCGGGATTTTTGCGGTTATGAGGAATACGCGGCTGATATAAGCGCCCGACCTGAGGACATAAGGACTACAGACGGTTTACTGGTGACGTTCCCTTTAACTGTATTCTGCATCGTTGGCGGATTGCTCGCTTCCGCGGAAGGGGTGTGCATTCCCGGAAGCAGATCGCTCTCTTTAATATGCCTGCCCCACGAGCATCTGGTAAAAAAGCTGTTTGAGGCGTACCTGAAAAGCAAGAGCTTTGACGAAATCTCGATCATGAGGGGAATTAAATCAAAGCGAGGACATAACCCGGCCGAGGCGCGACAAAACCTTGCCGAGGAGCTTAAATACTGCCCGGTTGGGCAAGCCGTGTATACTAAAGAGCTTGAACGGCATTTGCGCATCGCTAAAAAAACATTCGCGAGAAAAGATGAAAAATATATTATTGAGACCGGGAACAATTACTATGATTACGGGGTTGGATGGGAGCGATACGAACATCCATTAATTACTATTATTTTGTCATTTTTCGGCGCGCTCGGTATAATAGACATCGTGTGGGGTGAGGACACGGATGTTTACGCCGACAAGAGGCGCCGCGCGCCGACTGTTTTCAGAATCAACCAGCTTGGCGCATATGCGTTCGGATTATCCGGCTCATATAGTGCGCCGGATGAACCTAAAGCGAAAATCGAAGCGGGGTTTACGGTGCTGCCCGATTATACGATTATCATTCCCAATAGCTCGAATAGGCTTAAGCACGAGCTTTACTTCGAAAAATCGTTTACCAAGGTATCGGCAACTGAGGAAGCCTCCATTTACAAGCTCGACTTTGAAACGGTGGTTCGCGTTATAGACAACGGCGCGAGTGTCGCCGATTTGCGCAAGTATCTGTCAGCTTCGGACAAGCCGGTATCAGAAAATGTCACCAGCGCCTTGGACGATTGGGAAAAACAGGCCGGGCGTATCAGGATCAGGCAGGTGACAATACTCGAATGTGACAGCGAATCGCTACTTGAGGAAGTGATTCGCTACAAGGGTGTGGGCGAATTGGTTAAGGAAAAAGTCTCCGCTGCCGTTGTGATTGAAGACGGAGCAACGAAGAAAATCAAGAAAGCAATCGAAAAAAATAAGAGGTTTTGCAAAGATGTCATTTAAAACAAGGCAATCAGGATGTATCATAGTCCAAAGCGATCTGACAGTGCTGCTTGAGACTGATCATCCATTATATGAGGAAGCCCGTGACGCGCTGTCGGGGTTTGCCGAAATGGTAAAAAGCCCCGAGTACATCCACACTTACAAGCTGACGCAGTTATCACTGTGGAACGCGGCATCGGCGGGGCTTAATCCGGAACAGGTTATAGAAGAACTCCGGCGTTTCTCCAAACATGACCCGCCACAGATTGTAGTCAGCCGCATACTCGACTGGGGCAAGCGTTACGGTCGAGTGAAGCTGCTGATTGAAAACGGAAGATTCATTCTTCGTTGCGATGATAAGTATATCGCCGCCGAGCTTGAAAACACCAAGGCGGTCGCCAAATACTTCATGGGCAGGCTTGACGCAGTTACTTTTGAGGTAAATACAGCCTATCGCGGACACATTAAGCAGGCGCTGATCCTTGCGGAATACCCCGCCGAGGACTTGGCCGGGTATCGCGAAGCCGCTCCGCTCGCGTTTGATTTGAGGAATATCGCGCTGTCTGGACAGGCATTCACCCTCCGTTCGTATCAGTCGGAGGCGGCGGATCTGTTTCACGCAAACGGCGAAACTCGCGGCGGACACGGCGTCATTGTGTTGCCGTGCGGCGCGGGCAAGACCATAGTCGGTATGTCGGTAATGGCCAAGCTGCAAACAGAAACCCTCATACTCACCACCTCGATTTCCGCTGTGCGGCAGTGGGTTGCCGAGCTGACAGACAAAACTTCGCTCACTAGCGACCAAATTGGAGAATACAGCGGCGACAAAAAAAAAGTCAAGCCAGTCACCATTTCAACGTACCAAATCCTTGGAGCGTCCGAAAGGCACCGCGAATTGATAAATAGCCGCGAATGGGGGCTGATTATTTACGACGAGGTGCATACTCTGCCCGCGCCGGTGTTTCGCATGACGGCGGAGCTGCAATCCAAAAGACGGCTCGGGCTCACGGCGACTCTGATCCGCGAGGATGGCCTGCAAAGCGACGTGTTTACGCTAATCGGCCCCAAACGGTACGAGGTGCCGTGGAAGGTTCTTGAAAAGAGCGGCTATATCGCAAAAGCTGAATGTTTTGAGGTGCGGGTACCACTCGCGGAAGGCGCACGCATGGATTATGCCGTTGCCGATAAGCGTCAAAAATTCCGCATAGCTGCCGAGAATATGAACAAGCTTCAGTCTTTACAACAGTTATTGCAAGAACATTCCGGGCGGCATATTCTGGTTATCGGCTTGTACATCAGCCAGCTCACGTTTATAGCGGAGATGCTGAACGCGCCAATTATCACGGGCAAAACTAAAAGCGACAAGCGCGACGAATTGTATCAGCAGTTCAGAGACGGTGAGTTTCCGGTTATCATTGTGTCCAAAGTCGCAAACTACGC
>JAISZL010000052.1 GCA_031269245.1 Synergistaceae bacterium
CGCCATGTCCAACATGCGCGAGATGTTCTTGGCGAACGGGTTTGACGACTTCCTGGCAAAGCCGATGGAGATACCGAAGCTGAACGATATAATGGAGCGATGGATCCCACAGGGGAAGAGAGAGAAAGGAGAGGGGAGCGCTCAAAATTTGAAATCCGCCGCCTTTCCGGCTGAAAGGGAGGAGAATATTGAGGAGGCCGCGGGAGGTCCGCGCATAAAGGGTCTGGACGTCGCGAGGGGAATTGCCATGACGGGCGGGACGGAGGAGGGCTACATGGATGTGCTCGAAATCTTCTGCCAGGATGCTGAGGAGCGGCTGGAAAAGCTATCTGAGGCGCCGGATGACATCGGGCTCGCGTCGTTCACCATTCAGGTGCACGCGCTGAAGAGCGCCTCCGCGAGCATCGGCGCGTCTGAAACTTCGCGGTTGGCGGCGGAACTGGAGTCGGCCGGGAAGAGCGGTCAATTGGATTTTATCAGGGAGAACTTGGCCGCCTTTACCGAAAACCTGACTGAACTGACAGGACGGATAAAGAGGGTTCTGGATGAATACGCGAACGGCTCTCATGAATAAGTCGGTCAATCGGCGGATTCTTCTTGGGTGAAGACGATATCGGCAAAGGGGTGAATCTTTCGTGACGCGGACCCTTTCTTGGAAAATAATTCTTTTGCTTCAGGCTGTTTTTTTAGTTTTTTTCTTTTTCACGGACACCCGTGAAGGAGGGGCGCAAACGCCGGGGGAACGGAAGAGGGTCGTCTATGATAACTTCCTGGACATACCGGGCGTCACGGAAGAGGAGGCGGAGGCGATAGAGAGACTGCGCCGGAACCGCGCGTCCTTCGCCTTCGGGATGTTGCGGACTACCGAGTTATTTGTCCGACCGGACGGAAGTCTGGACGGCTTCTCCGTGTTGTTCTGCGACTGGCTGAGCCGGCTGTTCGGCATACCCTTCAAACCAGCCATATACGAGTGGGATGACATGCTGAATAAATTGGCCTCCGGGGAGGTCGATTTCACCAGCACTCTGACCTCCACGCCGGAGCGTCTGAAAATCTATTGGATGACGACGCCCATCGCGGAGCGTTCGATTAAATACATGGTTCTCGCCAGCGGCAAGAGCCTTCTGGAAATAGCCGAGTCACGCCCTGTCCGTTATGCTTTTCTGGAGGGGACGACGACATACGGGCAGGTGAAGCAGGTCCTTGAAGGAGCGTTAGAGGTAAGCTACGCCGAGAACTACGATAAGGTTTATCAAAAGCTGAAAAACGGCGAAATCGATGCGTTTATCGACGAAGGCACCTTCGAAGCCGCTTTCGACGCCTACGACGACGTCGTCGTGAAGGACCTGCTGCCGCCGGTCTACAGCCCGGTTTCCCTGTCTACGCGAAATCCGGAGCTCGCGCCTGTCATCTCCGTCGTTCAAAAAGCCCTGGACAGCGGGATATCCTCTCACCTGGCCGAACTATACTCGCGGGGGTACAAGAACTACATCCGCGGCAAGTTTTTCGCAAAACTCACTCCGGAGGAGACGGAATATATCCGCGCGCATGGGGAGGGCGGCGCGCCGGTCAGAGTCGCCGCGAGGCACGACGGATATCCCGCGGCGTTCTATAACGAGAAGGAAAAATCCTGGCAGGGCTGCGCGCTGGATATCCTGTCCGAGATTGGAAACCTCAGCGGGCTTCGCTTCATTCCGGTTCATCAGAACATACTGTCCCAGACGGAGATGGAGCGTATGCTGAAAACCGGAGGGATCTCCCTTGTGTGCGAGTTCACCGAGACGGGCGGGAGCGAGGACCTGATCATATGTTCGGACCTCCCCTATATGACGGACCGGTACACGTTAATTTCCCGCTCGGACACGCGTGATTTCACCATCAACGACGTGCTCGACGCGAAAGTGGGCCTGGTGCGGGACAGCGCTTACGCCGGGTTTTTCGGACAATGGTTTCCTGAACACGCGGACACGGTGGAATATGCCGACGTTTGGGAAGCGCTGGACGATTTGGAACGAGGCGAAATAGATCTGTTCATGGGGACGGGGAACCAGCTTCTCCGCCTGACCCGCTATATGGAAAAACCCAATTTCAAAGCGAACATCACGTTCGGCAAAACTTACGGTTCTTTTTTCGGCGTGAACAGGAACGAGACTGTACTGCGCTCCATTCTGAACAAAAGCCTGAGGCTGCTCGACGTCGAATTCACGGCGAACCGTTGGCGAAGCCGCGTATTCGGCTATGAGTGGGTGCTGGCCCGCGCGCGAATCCCCTGGTTGATCGGAGTGCTGATTTTGATGGAATTCATTATGCTTCTCTTCATGATTCTGTCTTTCAAAACCCGGCAAATCGGGAAGAAATTGGAATTGACAGTGAGTGAGCGCACAAAGGACCTGGAGATACAAACCGAGGCCGCGCGGGTGGCCTCCGAGGCCAAGAGCCGTTTTCTGGCCCGTATGTCCCACGAGATGCGCACGCCGATGAACGTCATCATCGGCATGGGCGAGCTCGCGCTTAGGGAGGACATTTCGCCCCCCTCCGTCGCGGCCTACGTCTCGGGGATCGGCCAGGCCGGGCGCAGTCTGCTGTCCATCATCAACGACGTGCTGGATTTTTCGAAGATCGAGTCTGGTCTTCTTCAGCTGGAGGACGCGCCCTATGAGATGGCGTCCGTCCTGAACGACGTCATCAACGTCACCCGTGCGAGGGCCGCCGAACAGCGCCTGCTGTTTCTGGCGGACGTGAACCCGGAGATACCCAGCGTTTTGCGCGGGGACGCGGCGAGGTTGCGTCAGATATTGATGAACCTGCTCGGCAACGCCGTGAAGTACACGCGTGAGGGCTTCGTCAGGCTGACGGCGGACGCGGACGATGCCGGCACGGACGCCGTTACGCTCCGTTTCGTGATCTCGGACAGCGGCATAGGCATCAAGCCCGAGGATATGGATAACCTTTTCAATGATTTCGTCAGGCTCGAGATGGAGCGCAACAGAGGGATTGAGGGGACCGGCCTCGGCCTGTCCATAACCAAGAGCCTCTGCCGGGCGATGGGGGGAAGCATCTCCGTTACGAGCGTTTATGGGAAGGGGTCTGAGTTTTCCGTGACGCTGCCGCAGGTATGCGAAGCCCGGGGAGCGATTGCCTCCGTGGACGGCCGGGAGAAGCTCAGGGTTCTCCTCTACCATAAACGTGTTCAGTACGCGGAGTCCGTCGCGCGCACGCTCGAATCGCTTGGGGTGGCTTACCGCGGGGTTGCGGATCAGGACGAATTTACGCGTGAGCTCAGAACAGGGGGATGGTCGCACGTCTTCGCCTCAGCGGATGAGGTTTTGGAAACCCTCGAAGAGAGTTCGCCGCCCGCTAAAACGGTGCTGCTGATGGACATAGGAGAGGTGTTTCCGGCCTCGAAAGCACTCGGTCTCATGATGCCGGTATGGACCGTCCCGGTGGCGAACGTCTTGAACGGAAGGGCCGTATCCCCTCTGGAGAAACCGGCCAGGGTCCGTTTTACGGCCCCTCGGGCGAGGATATTGATCGTCGACGACCTCGTGACGAACCTCCACGTCGCCAGCGGCCTACTTTCGCCGTACCGCTTGAAGGCGGACACCTGCACGAGCGGGGCGGAGGCGATAGAACTCGTCCAGAGGCAGGAGTACGACATGGTGCTCATGGATCACATGATGCCGGAGATGGACGGCGTAGAGGCGGTAAAGCGGATAAGGGCGCTGGGCGGTGAGCGGTTTGAGAGGCTTCC
>JAISZL010000061.1 GCA_031269245.1 Synergistaceae bacterium
AAATAGAACATTTTTGGTCGTGGCTAAAGAAAAAATTACGAAAAATCCTCCCAGAATATGACACATTAGAAGAAGCTATTTGTGGCGCATTTAGGATATACGAGGATTTGTTTTGTCACGCTTGTCAAGTGTAAATACTATAATGCCTAGAAAGATGGATTGTAGAGAGAAGCTTTGGTTGGCTTGATAAATGCAGGCGAATATGGAAAAACCGCGAACGTCTCATTGATACATCGCTGAATATGGTTAAACTGGCGTTTGTGTCTTTGTTATTAAAAAGATGTTAGACAGGCTCTAAGGCCAAAATACCGCCAAACCCATTAAGTGTTCCAATTTTCATACTAATTTGCAATCAAGGGCCTAAAGGGTGAAGCGTTAAAACAGGTTCGATCAACCATTCAGCCTTGTCAAAAACAGCCTGTTGACCGCGGATTGGTATCACACGCGCCAATCGGCGCAAGCCTCTCGACGCGGCGAGGGGAACACCTATTCGTGCTCCCCTCGCCGCTCCTTGGATGTGGAGGTGAAAAAACTTTATTGGCTCAAAATTAGGATAATATACATCTTTTCGATCAACATTGGGTATTAACATAATCTATGTGAAAAATTATACTCAGAAAAAACATCTTGTCAAGTGTTTCCTGAAAAAATTGCTTAAAATTTGTCCATATCCGCATAAAGCTGCCCGTCAACTCGTTCATGACAATAATGGCACCTTTTTATGCAAATCAATGAGGTCGGAGCCATATTCACTCGCGGGTTTGATTTTTGGCGCCCCCCGAACCATCCTTCGCCGATGCCCTGCCCCCGGTGTCACCTCGAAATCGGAGTGTGTTTCATTGCTTACATCGCGGCGCGTTTATTACTGGACTTTAAATATCGTCTTCTACGTTGCTTTTATCCTTGAAGGATTATATATTTTTAGTTAGATAGGCAATAAACCAAAATATTTCTAAGGCTATGGCGCTCGGCACATCTATTCCTAATGAACGCGGGGGAAGAAAGGGGATGCAGGGAGTGTTTAAACAGTGGAAAATCGGAGGCAGGATATTCTTCGTAAGTTTTCTCATAGTCTTGATGGGGGTCATATCCTCGTCATGCGTGGCGATCCATTTCTTCGCGCGGGCGATGAACGAGGAGATGGATCATACTCTTGAGATCACCGCTGACGGGATACTCAGCGAGTTCGACACGCGGATCGAAAAAATGAGGGAGATGGGAAAACTGCTGAGCGAGAAGATGGACATAATCCGCTTTGCGCAGTACAAGGACACCAACGCTTTGAACAGGGAGATGGGGCTGTATCTCGCCATATCGGAGCTGGACACCATCACGGTCACCGACGAGCTCGGAAACGTCATCAGCAGGCCGCACGCGCCGGAGAGGATCGGCGACAACGTAGCGGCTAAGAGCTACATCGCGCCGGCCCTCGCCGGCGGCGACGTCGTCGCGCTGGAGCGGGGGACGACCATAAAGCTCGGCATGTTTTACGGATTTCCGATCAAACTGAAAGGAGACGTGATCGCCGCCGTCTCCATAGGGGTCAACATGGCGGACCCAGACGTGCTCGACAGTCTCAAATCCATGTACAGAGCCGACGCGAGCCTCTTCTTCGGGGAGAAGAGGATATGCACCACCATCACGCGGGACGGCAAACGAATAGAGGACGACATGCCGAGCGACATAATGAAGCAAGTCATAGGCGACGGGAAGACCTTTTTCGCGGTGAGGGACATCGCCGGCGAGTCCTACCGAACCGTGTGCAAACCGTTCGTCTTCAACGGGGAAAACGCTGGGGTCGTCTCGGCGTCGATACCCACGGCGCCGATGACGAGCGCCATCAAAGCCGTAGTGTTCCGCGTCATGCTCTTCTCCGCTCCGGTCATGCTGATAGCCGTTGCCCTAACGCTCGCCTTCTCCAGAAAGATAAGCGGGCCCTTGAAGAATATGGCGTCCATCGTCAAAAAGATCGAGGTCGGAGACCTCGCGGTGTCGCGCGACAAGTTCACATACAAAATACAGGACGAGATAGGGGATATATACAACGCCATACGGAATATGCTCCTGACTCAGGTCGAGTACATAAGCGGGGTCAAGCGCTCGGCGGAATTGGTCTCGGAGGGCGCGGGCAGCCTCTTCGAGTCGTCGGCGCAGCTCAATGGGATGGCCGAGAATTTGAAACGCTCCTCGAACAGCATATCGCAAATAGTCCTGGAGGCGCACTCCTCGGCGTGCAAAGCGTCCGACCACCTGAAGAACGTCTCGGAAAAATCGGACGGGGTGCTTGAGGCGGCGGCGGATGGGGCGTCCGTGCTGAACGAAGTCCTGTCCCAGACGCTCTCGTCCGTCAACGGCCTGAACGAAACCGTGCTGGAGATGGAGGGCGTGGCGATGAAGGTCGTGGACAACCACGAACACGTCAGATCACTCGGCGAATCCATAAGAGAGATCACGGGCTTCATCTCCGTGATAAGCGACATAGCCGAGCAGACGAACCTCCTCGCCCTCAATGCCGCGATAGAGGCGGCACGGGCCGGCGAAAAGGGAAGGGGCTTCGCGGTGGTCGCCGAGGAGGTGCGCAAGCTCGCCGAGGAGTCCGCGAAGGAGGCAAAGCGCATCGGCGGCGTTATCGAGCCGATAAAGGAGAAGACGCGCGCGGCCCTGGAGGGCACGTCGCAGTCCGTCTCGGGCTTGAGGCGGGCGATGGGCAAGATGTCCAGCACAAAGGACGAATTCGAGGCCTCCAAGGTCGGCATGGACAGGGTCAACGGCATGATGCGGCAGATAGTCACGCTGATCAGGGAGCAGACGAACTCCAGCTACCAGATATCGGACACCATCGAGAGGCTGTCGGACGAAATGAGCAAGCTACGGGGAGATATGGACCAGATCGATCTCGACGCGTCCAGCACGCTCAACGCGTCAATCTCAGTCTCCAAAACCGCCGAGACGATGCAGGGCCTGTCGGAGACGCTGCGCCAGATGCTCTCCTACTTCAACGTGCGGGAGAGCCTGCCGGAGGCGATAAGCCCAAACGCCTAGGGGAAAAGTATGTATTCCAATGCCAATTTGAAATCAAAGGCCTAAAGATTGTACGCTATGTATTGTTCCGTAAGCAGCCTGTTTTTAGCTGCCTACAGAACACAGCATCGTAGTATATTATACGAAATCGCTGTGAACGGCCAAAACGACATTAACGTGTCATTCGCGGTTCAGCAGCGCGCGCAGCGCCAGCGCGTAGCTCATCGCGCCGAATCCGGCTATGACCCCGCGGCAGACTGGGGCTGTCACGGAGACGCGCCGGAACTCCTCCCTCGCGTGGACGTTGGTCATGTGAACCTCGACCACCGGGGTTTTTATGGCGGATATGGCGTCGCGTATAGCTATGCTGTAGTGCGTGTAGGCGCCGGAGTTCAGTATGATCCCGTCCGCGTCGGAGGCGCGCTGTATCGCGGACACGATCTCACCCTCGGAGTTGCTCTGGAAGAAATCGCACGCGGCCCCCAGCTCCTCGGCGGCGCGCGAGACCCTGGCGTTCATCTCCTCCAGCGTCTCGCCGCCGTATTTGTCCGGCTCCCTGCTCCCCAGCAAATTCAAGTTCGGCCCGTTTATCACCGCTATCCGGCGCATCCCCCCAGCCCTCCCTCACGAATTCCTGTAGCAGCCTATCACCTCGAAGTACTCGCAGGCGGCCGCCGCGTGTCTCAGCGCCGACACGGTGACGGGGTCAAGGACGTTGCCCGACAGCTCCGTGAAGAAGCGGTACTTACCGGCGGCCGCCGGGCGGGACTCTATCCTGAGCAGGTTTATCCCCTGGGCCATGAACGCCATCAGCGTCTCGCACAGGGCGCCGGCGCGGTGCTCGGTCGAGAACGTGATCGACACCAGGTCGCTATCCTCGTCGTACTCCGGCTCAGACGCTATCACCACGAAGGACGTCTTGTTGCCGGCGGAGTCCATTATGTCCTGGGCCAGCACGTCGAGACCGTTCAGCTCCGCCGCCCTGCGCGAGCCTATAGCGGCGGTCCTGCCGTTTCCGGACACAGCCGCGGTCTCGGCCGCCACGGCTGTGTTGCGGCAGGCAATCAGGTCCCACGCGCGCCCGTGCAAAAAGCGGGCGCACTGCTTGAAGCCCTCGGGGTGGGAGAAGACCTCGCGGACGTCCGCGAGCGTCGTCCCTCGTGGCGCCAGCAGACACTGGCGTATGTCGATCCACGTGCGCCCCACGATGAAGCACCCGTACTTCCGAAGCAGGTCATACGTCTCCCCTATGGCGCCGGTCTGAGAGTTCTCTATTGCCACCACGCCGTAGTTCGCCCGGCCCTCTTTCACGGCGAGAAACACGTCCTCGAAGAACTCGGCCGGCGCGCGCTCCGCGTCCGGGAAGAGCTTCATGAGTGCCTGTTCGCTCCACGCCCCCGGCACCCCCTGGTACGCACACGCCAAGTCCCGCCTGGCGGGCTCGCGCGCGGGCGGCAGGAGCCGCGTCTCGCCTCGGAGTATCCTGTTGCGCTGATACTCCCGCGACAGGGCTATTATCGAGCGCATCAGGAGAACCGTCTCGCTCCTCAGCTCCTCCCCCGCCAGCGACACGGCCCGGTCCACTACTGCCTGCTCCCTGGCCGAGTCCTGGATCGGCATGTTGTCCCTGATCTTCGCCTCTGCCGCCTCCAGCGACACGGTCATCCTTTCCTTGAAGAGAGGAACCAGCCTCCCGTCTATCTCGTCAATCCGCACGCGAAGCTCCGCCAGCCGTTCTTTCACGCCCATGTCACTCACCGTTCCTCTCAGCGATTATTTTGTGCAGCTCGGTCACCTTTCTCATGAGGCCGTCGAACAGAAATGGCGTGATGGACTGCTGCCCGTCGCACAGCGCCCTCTCAGGGTGATTGTGCACCTCTATCATGAGGCCGTCAGAGCCCGCCGCGACTGCCGCCATCGCCATCGGGATGACGAGATCCCAGTGTCCCGTTCCGTGCGACGGGTCCACGACGACGGGGAGGTGCGACCTCTTCTTGAGCACCGGCACGGCGGATATGTCCAAGGTGTTGCGGGTGGCGGTCTCGAACGTGCGTATCCCCCGCTCGCACAGGATGACCTGGCTGCACCCCTCCATAAGGACGTAGTCCGCCGCCTGAAGCATCTCGTCAATGGTGCAGGACGCGCCGCGCTTGAGCAGCACCGGCTTGCCCAGTCCCCCCACCTCTCGCAGGAGAGGGAAGTTCTGCATGTTGCGCGCGCCTATCTGAATGACGTCCACGTCCTTGGTGAACACGTCGCAGTGCTTAGGGGACATTATCTCGGTGACTATCGGAAGGCCCGTCTTCTCCCGCGCCATCTTGAGCAGGCTCAAGCCGTCCAGCCCAAGCCCCTGGAACGAATAAGGCGAGCTGCGGGGTTTGAACGCGCCGCCGCGCAGGAAGGCCGCCCCGGACCGCTTGACGTCACGGGCTATCGACAGTATCTGGTCCTCGCTCTCCACGGAGCACGGCCCGGCTATCACCGCGAGGCCGCCCCCGCCCACGCGAGCCCCGCACGGAAGCTCGACCACCGTATCCCTCGGGTGGAGTCGCCTGCTCGCCAGCTTGTACGGCTCCGAGACCTTCATAACACGCTCCACGAAATCGTGCCGCGCGATCATCTCCGGAGCCAGCATACTGGTGTCTCCGGCGAGGCCGATCATGCGGGTCGTCTCGCCCTGTATCTCCTGGATGATCAGCCCCTCAGCCGACATCTCGCCCTTGAGCGCGTCGATCTGCGGCTCGGTGGCGGACGGTTTCAATATAATAATCATCTCGTCAGTCTCCCCTCTGCCACTTCATATAGTCTGTTTCTGTCAACATTCCGAAGTTCGAAAAAAAGCTCGTCGGCCAATATGGCTTGATAAATCAGCATCCCCCTTCCGTTCATCGCGGCGAGCCCCAACCCTTTCGCCGCGCGCAGCAGCTTCGTCTCCGAGGGGTTATACACGAGGTCGCAGACGAGCGCCCCACTGGGCAGACGCTCCAGGAAATCCAGCGACGGGAAGTCGTCCCCCGCGCCGCTCATGCCGAGGGGCGTCGCGTTTATCAGGATGTCCGCGCGCGCCGCCTCGCGCGACATGGCGTCGCCGGTCATCTCGCCGGACGAGGCGAGGAGCGCTGTCTCACTCGCCCTCTCGGCCCCGCGCGCTAAGATCGTGACCCTCGAAGCGCCCTCCCGCGCGGCCTTGTACGCCGCTCCGCGCGCGGCTCCCCCGGCCCCGAGTATGAGGACGCGCTTGCCCCCGTAGCCGAAGCCCGCCGCTCTAAGGGCCTCCAGAAGGCCGTCCATGTCCGTGTTGAAGCCACGCAGTTTCCCGCCTCGAATCGTCACCGCGTTGACCGCGCCGCACGCCCCGGCGTCCGGCGCGACCTCGTCCAGGAGTGGGATTATGCCGCTCTTGTGCGGCATGGTCACGTTGAAGCCGCGCAGTTTCGACGACCGCGCGCGGGCGGCGAACTCCGGCAGCGCCCCTCGCGGCACGCGCAGGGCCGAGTACGCGGCGTCAACTCCCAGCGCGCCGAATATCGCCGTGTGTATCAGAGGCGAGAGCGTGTGAGCTATGGGATCGCCTATGACAGCGCAACCCTCGGGGAGGGACGGTTCGCCCGATAAATCGGCTTCGCCCCCGCTCAGTCGCGGGATCGCGCCGCGCACCAGGGCGAGCAGGCCGCCGAGCGCGCGGTTCAGGTCGCCGTCGTTGCGCAAAACAGCGTCGGCCGTGGAGACGTACATGTCCCCGCGCGCGCGGGCCATCTCGCGCAGGCGCGACTCGCTGGTCAGAAGCGGCCTGCTGCCGTCGCGCTCCACATCGCGCAGGATATGCTCGACGGGGCGGTCCAGGAAGACCGCGAAGCCGCGCTCCTTTATAGCGCGCACGCTGCCCGGCCGCGTGACCGCTCCGCCGCCGGCGGCCACGACTGACGGCTCCAAGGACGACATCGCCGCGCGTACGGCCCTCTCCTCCTCGTCGCGGAAGAAATCCTCGCCGTGCCGCTCAAAAATCCGCCTTATCGTCATCCCCATCTCGCGCTCCACGGCGAGGTCGAGGTCGACGAACGGCATGTTCAGCTCCGACGCCGCCAAGCGCCCGAGCGTCGTCTTGCCGCTGCCGGACAGCCCTATGAGGACGACGTGCCTCATCGCTCCCGCTCCTGAGCGCGAATCTGACGCGCGGCCAGCATCGCGTCGAGCGACGAGAGCGCCAGACAGGCCTCTACCACCGGCACGACCCGGGGCGCTATGCATGGGTCATGACGCCCCCTTACGCGAACTGTCGTCCCCTCCATCGAGGCGGGATCGACCGACTCCTGCTCCAGCGCTATCGACGCGGTTGGCTTGATGGCAGCCCGGACGATGAGCGGCATTCCGTTCGTTATCCCGCCCAGGACGCCTCCGTTGTGGTTGGACCGTGCCAGTATACGCCCGTCTTCGACGTACAGCGGATCGTTGGCCTCGCTCCCTCGCATCGATGCGAGGCGGAATCCGTCGCCGAACTCTACGCCCTTCACCGCCGGAACGGAGAAGAGCAGAGATGCCGTCTCGCTCTCCATCGACGCGAAAAACGGCTCGCCAAGCCCACCGGGGAGCCCGAACACCGCGGCCTCCACCACGCCCCCCACCGAGTCGCCCGCGCCGCGCGCCTCCCTGATCGACTCCTTCATGGCGTCCGACGCTTCAGCCGACGCGGGAAACTCCAGCCCGGCCGTTTCCCTGAACTCCTCGATCGAAGGGGACGCGCAGCCGGCTGACACGCGCCCGACCGAGACTACGCGGCCATATATCTCCACCCCGCGCCGGAGCAGTATCTGCTTCGCCATGCTCCCGGCGAAGACCAGCGGGGCGGTCAGCCTGCCCGAGAAGTGGCCTCCCCCGCGCATGTCCGCGCGGCCGCCGAACTTCATGAGAGCCGTCCAGTCCGCGTGCCCCGGGCGCAGCTGCGCGCCGTAGTCAGACGAACGGGCGTCCGTGTTGCGGATGACGCCGCATATCGGAGCGCCGGTCGTGCCGCCCTCGGAGTCCAGCCCGCTCAATATCTCCACCGTGTCCGGCTCGCGCCGTGCTGTGGACAGATCGTCCCGTCCCGGCGCGCGGCGGGCCATGTCCAGCTCCACCGCCCCCATGTCGATGGGCTCCCCCGGGGGCAGCCCGTCGACTACGATGCCGACGGCGCGCCCGTGGGACTCCCCGAATATGGAGAGCTTTAGCCTGTTTCCCCATACGTTCATGATCCGTCCCTCTCGAAATCCTCCCAAAACCTCGGATATGACTTGCCCACGCTCCGCCACCCGGAGAGCGCGACCGGCTCGTCGCAGCGTATGGCCGCAACGGCCATGGACATGGCGATACGGTGGTCGCCCCAAGCGTCCGCGCGCCCACCCCTCAGCCTGGGCGCGCCGGTTATGGCGAGCGAGTCGCCGGGCTCCTCCACGCTCGCTCCAAGCGCGCGCAGCTCGCTCGCCAGTGCGCGCAGCCTGTCGCTCTCCTTCATCCGCAGGCGCCCGGCGTTCACGATGCGGCTCGTACCCCGGCAGAAACAGCAGAGGACCGCCACGGGCGGCACAAGGTCCGGCACCCCGCTGGCGTCGAGCGTGACGGCCTCTAGGTCCCCCGCCGAGACGGAGACCAGCGTCCGGCCGCGCTCGTCCTCGCTCCACTCGACGTCGGCACCCATATCGCGGAGCACCCGCAAAATCTCCCTGTCCCCCTGAAGGCTCTCCGGGTTCAGGCCGGCGACCTCAACATCGAGCCCCAACGCGGCCGCGGCGAGAAAGAACGCCGCCTGCGAGTAATCCGCCTCGACGCGATACTCGGCGCAGCGGTAGCGCGAGCCGCCCCTTATCAAGTAGTTCGAACCATCGGCGCGCACATCGACACCGAAGCGCCGCATGACGTCCATCGTGAGGCCGACGTACCCGCCCGATTCGAGCGCCGTCGTCAGGCGTATCTCGCTGTCCCCGTCAAGAAGGGGCAGTGCCATCATAAGGCCGGATACGAACTGCGAGCTCACGTCCCCCGGCAGGCTGTAAACCCCGCCGCGCAGCCTGCCGCTCACGGTGACGCTATCGGGCGTCCGGGCGAAACGCGCGCCCATCTCCAGGAACACTCGTTCGTATACACCCAGCGGCCTGCCTAGCAACCGCCCCCTCCCGGTGAAGGTCGTCCGCCTCTCGTCCAGAGCCGCTATAGGCAGGAGAAAGCGCAGCGTTGACCCGGACTCGGCGCAATCGACGACTTCGGAGAGGCCGGAGCCCGCGCCGCTGCCGCGAGGCGTCACGATCAGCGACTCGCCAAGGACGCGGAACTCGGCCCCGCGAAGCGCCCTCATTCCGCCGATGGTCGCCTCTATGTCCGCCGAGGAGGAGAAGTTCCCTATCGAGCCGCGGTCCCGGGCGAGGCCGGCGCATACCACCGCCCTGTGGGTCAAGCTCTTCGACGGCGGCGGGGTGACGACGCCCCTGGGGAATTTTTCGATCATCCTCACATCCTCCACAGCTCTTCCGCCCCTTTCAAAAGCCTCTCCAAATCGGCCGTCTTCACGCGTCTGACGAACGCCGTGCCAATTTTCCTCAGGAACACCATCCGAACCGCGCCTCCGACGCTCTTCTTGTCTAGCGACAGCAGCGGGACCAGGTCGGCCGCGTCGCCCGGATACCGCGTCTCGAGCCCGTAGAGCGCCAGGGTTTCCCCGAGCGCCCTCGTGACGCCGGGGGACGTGACCCCCATGCGCTCGCCCAGCGCGGACGCCATCACCATGCCGAATGCCACGGCCTCCCCGTGGCGGTACTTGCCGAAGCCCGTGTGCTTCTCTATGGCGTGCCCGAGCGTGTGCCCGAAGTTGAGCAGCATCCGCTCTCCGAAATCGCGCTCGTCCCGCGCCGCTATCTCGCTCTTTATCGCGCAGCACTCGCGGATGACCGAGGAGATGTCCGGCTCCGAGCGCTCCCGGAGCGTCTCGAACAGCGACTCGCTGCGGATCGCGCCGTACTTGACCACCTCGGCCATGCCGCACCGCACCTCTCTGTCGGGCAGGGTCCGCAGGGTCAATGGGTCTATGACGACCAGCTTCGGCTGGTAGAACGCGCCGACGATGTTCTTGCCGTGCGCGAGATTGATGCCGGTCTTGCCGCCGACGCTCGAATCGACCTGCGCCAGCAGCGTCGTCGGCACCTGGACGAATCGGACGCCCCTCATCCACGTCGCGGCGGCAAATCCGCAGAGGTCCCCCACGACGCCGCCTCCGAACGCCACCGCGAGCCCAAACCGCGTCAGCTTCATCCGCGCGAAGGAGTTGTATAGCGCCTCCAGACCACTGATGGACTTGCTGCCCTCGCCCTCCGGCATCACTATGGGCTGAAATCCGAGGCCCGCGCGGTCCATGGAGGAGCTCAGGGCGTCTACGTGGTTCATCCACACGTTTTCGTCCGTGACGACGGCGATCTCTCCCCCCTCACAGCAGAGGGGCCGCAGCAGGTCACCCACCGACTCGATCAACGCGCTGCCTATCAGTATGTCGTACCCGCCGTCCCCCAGGCCGACAGTGAGTCTTTCAGCTCGTCCAGCGCGGTTCATCTAGCAAGCATCTCCCTCTTGTTCCCGCCCGCCGCGTCGAGAAGCGAGAAGAGCTCCCTTTCGTCCCCGGAGGCCAGTGCCTCGCGCACTCGGCTCAGGTTGTTCATGTAGATGTCCAGGCGCTCCAGGACGTGCCGCCTGTTGCTCATCAACAGCTCCGTCCACGCCCCCGCGTTGATGTCGGCGACGCGCGTGCAGTCGCGGAACGCCCCAGCCGCGTGAGCCGGCGTCATCCCCGGGTGGAAGTCCATGCACAGCCCGGCGGAGGCGATGTGCATCAGGTCGCTGGTGTACGCTATGATCGCGTCGTGCTCCTCTGGAGGCGTCACCGCGATGCGGGACGCGCCTATGTGCTCCGCCATCTCCCTCATCAGCGACACGCCCTCGGGCTTGCTGCGCGGCAGCGGCGTGATTATCATCCCGGAGTTTTCGTATATCGCCGGGTCCGCGTTGTCGAAGCCATCGCGCTCGCGCCCCGCCATCGGGTGGATGCCGACGTAATCGACGTCATCGGGGAGCAGGCCCTCCAAACGCGCGTAAAGCGCGCCCTTCACGCCGCATATGTCGCTCACCACCGCGCCGCGGCGAAAACGGCGCGCGTGCTCCCCGATCATTTCGGGTATGTTGTGCGCGTACACGCAAAAGACGACCAGGTCGGAGCCCTCTATGGCGTCCCCGGCGTTCGTCGCGGCGAAGTCGACCAGCCCCGACCTCTCGGCCCGCTCCCGGACATCCCCCAGGACGTCCATCCCCACTATCCGCGCGCCGCGAAACCCCCGCAGCGCGCCGCACAGCGAGGCGCCCATCAAACCAAGCCCTATGACGCATATCCTGTATCCCATCTCATCCTCCAGACGCGCGCAAAAAAGCCGGGACCCCACAACCTCGGATCCCGGCTTTGCGTGCTGAATTGCGCTTAGTCGTACTTTTTTATCGATGCGCGAAACCACGACAAGCACAAATCCCGAGCAAAGCGGAACCCGTGCGGGTAAAGGAGAACATCGCGATATAAGAGTACGCCGGCCTGCCGCTTGAATCCCCGTGACTCTTCATATCCCTGTGCCTCCTCCCAATCTCCGATATCGCGCAACCTGCCGCGCCTTCACCAAAATCGCCAAAGCGCCGGCGCAACCAATGTGTAAATTTATAAACCAGAAACAGCCGTTTGTCAAGCTGTCTGTCCCCGCCCTCGAAGCACAGGCAAGACCTCGGGGCGCTGCCCCGAACCCCGCAAGGGGACTGACCCCCTTGACTCAGTTATCATTTTTATTTTCACCCCGCGGGTGAAAATAAAATATAAAAAAGGGTCCAGGGAGCCAGCTCCCTGGCGGGTGTGGGCGGAGCCCACGGTTTTGATCCCGCGGAATGTCCCGCATCTTGATCGGAGCCTCAAAAAGGCGTATGTGACGGAAAGGGGGTAGGGCGTCGAGAGCGGTCACCGCCGTCACGCCCTCCGGGAGGGACGACGCGATGCGTTCCCGGGATTCGGTATGACAAGGCCCGCACGGTGACGACCGCCTCGCCGCCCCGTGCGGGCCAATCGATAGACTGCCTTATTTCCTCCTGCCCGCCGCGCTCGCCGCGAACATGGCGAGCGCCATCAGGGTGAACCCGGCAGGGCCCGCGTCACAGCCGCCGCCGGAGGATGAGGGCGGTGTGTTTTCCGCGGGTGGTTCGTAGGTGACGGCGTAGGCTGAGAGGTGATCGGTCTTGAAAATCACCAGCGCTCTGTCTTCGTCGTACCTCATGACCTCCATCGGATCTGGCGGGCTCCCGTCGTCAGGTATGTAAAGGACTCCCACGCCCTCGGGAAGCTCGCCCGCGATGGTGTCCAGCGTGTAGGGCAGGCCGATCGTCAGACGCTTGCCGTCAGTCACGAAGTCCAGTTCCGTTCCGTTCGCGACAAAGGAGATGTCGTAGACCGCGCGCAGCGAATCCTTCTGAGACTCGGTCAAGCCCTCTTCGATTTCCTCCAATGTTTCGTCCGCCGCTATGCGCCCGATGACAACATCGACGGCCTCCGCCTCTCCGGCTTCAGCCAGCAGCTCGTCGATTGCCTCCGCGCTCAGCGTTACCTCGCCCACGGCCGAGGCGACTTTGACGCTCACGTCCTCGCCGGCGGCTTCTTCAAGGTCGCTGACGCGGATATTCACGTCTACCTTGTTGACGACGGCGCCCGCGGGGGCTTCCACAACGATCTTTATCGTCGGCTCAGTGCCGCCGCCCGCGGCTGCCTCGATCGCCTGAGATACGGCATCCCTCAGCGTGTTTTCGGGGACCTCGACGGTTTCCACGCCGGCTTCGACCGTCACGCTGTCAGACGGCGGCCGCACGACGACAGCCGGAGCGTCCTCGCCGCTCGTGTCGACGTCGAGCGGCGAGTCATCGACTTGGTCCGGGTCGGGGTACGAGGGGATCGTCATATTGATCCTGGTCGCATAGCCCACGCTGCCGGCGGTGTCCTTCGCCACGATGTGGATGTCATGCGCGCCGGATTCCAGGCCGGTGAGGGTAATGGCATTTTCGCCCGCGGCCAGCGGCGATCCCTCTCCGGTCGTGTCTATATCCGGTACGGCCGCGCCGGAGGGGACCACGGCATAGTAGTACGCCCCGGCCTCACCGCTGGTGAACGTCACGCCCGCCTCCCCGGCGCTCGTGCGAGCGGCGGAGCCGGGAGTCAGTTTGACGAAGAAATCGATCAGCTCGGGGTACTCCCTGCCCTGTCCCCACTTCGCGGCGCCCTCCGCCGTGCCGCCGGGTCCGTCGTTCAGCCGGGCCAGCACTGTGCCGTCCGCGAATTGCTCCGAGTCCATCCCAAAGACGAGCGCCTTGATCGCGTCCGAGCCCCAGCCGTCCTCGCCGTCGACTCCGTCATTGGGGACGGAGCCGTCTCCCGTTCCGAACAGCATCGCGCCGGAGCCCGACAGATAGAAGTCGTTCGAGAGGGCCGGCGTCAAAAGGTCATCCGACAGGGGGGCAGTGTTGTGCCTTCCCATTATGACCGGACCGTTGGGGGCGTCGGCGTCTCCGATCGTGACGTCGCCGTAGTTGAAGCAGTTTTCCATGCGCAGCGAATTGTAATAGCCGACGCCCAGAACCTTCCCCAACAAACCGCCGCACATCTGATTGGTGTTTACGGTGTGGTTTGGCATACTGACCGCCCCGGCATTGTAGCAATTAGAGATGACAATATCTGAGTGGGATACGGAACCTAAATAACTATTGCCGATTATGCCTCCTGCGAAGTAGCTCCCGCTTCTAGTTTGAATTATTTCGCCGTAGTTGGCGCAGTACTCGATGCGCACATCTGTCATACTACTGTCGCCCGCTCCGGCTATCCCGCCGACGTTGTTAGACGAGGAGACCTTCGCGTAGTTGGCGCAATTGGAGATTTTCGAGCCCGTTCCAGTGATCGTAGCGGTGATGCCCCCCGCGTTATACTGTCCGCCGACTATGGAGCCGTACACCTTGACGTTCTCTATCGTCCCGCCTCCGGTCCCGCCTCCGAGGATTGCCGTCACGCCGCTTCCCCATCCTCCCGATGTGGTCAAGTCATATTCGACGTAGATGAGAGATTCTTCACGAGCCCGCCTCCGCAGACCCGCCTGAACAGCCCGCAGAAAGGATTATTGTCTCCTGTTTCAAACATACCGGCAATATCAATCGTGTGCCCGTTCCCGTCGAACGTGCCGGAGTAACCGTTGACCAAAGTAGTCGGAGTCATCCCCTTCCATTTATTGCTCCTCACGTAGATGTCGGCGATCAGAACGGCATCGTGGCTGCAGTCCATATTCGCGGGCGTACTCGCCACCGCGGCCGCGAACTCCTTAAGGTCCGCCTCGGTGGCAATCTCGAAATGCCCTTTCTCACCCCCCCCCCCGGCTCTACCCAGACCGCCGACGCGGGCCCTCCGAACGCCGCCAGCAGCGCGACGGCAAACAGCAATGCTATCGATGCGGTTTTTTGGCTCATCACATAAATTACCTCCTTGTCCATGAATCCAGTCCCTCGGAGAAAAATCGAAAGCCGCGCGTTAAAGCGGATGCGAAACGGCGCTCCGCCTCAGTCAACACCGGCCAATGGACTCACCCCCTTGCCGCCCGGCACGCGCAACATCCACGTGCGCGAAACGTGCTTCGCGTAGATTGTTATTCGGGAAAACAAATGATTATGAAAACCATTTTTTAAATTATCACCATTCACTTTTTGTGTCAAGGAAAATTTTTCGCCCTTGTCATTCGCCTGTGATAATGTCCGCCCTTAACTCGTCGGCGAAAATGTCCTCATGGGACGGGAGAGAGATCGATGTTGTCCATGATCACTATGCGGGCGCGGTAGCGATATGTTCGTTGTCCATCTTTTTTAAAAAATGTATAATGATGTTAATCCAAAGACGCTTTTCGCAGGGGGCGATTTAATTGGCCAAAAGAGGCAGGAAGAAAAAAACGGAACGGACGAACCCGGACGGTCTCGGTGAACTCAGCATACTTCCGCTCAAAAGCGATATTATTTTTAGGATGATTTTTGCGGACAATCGCAATATAGATATCCTACGCTGTTTCCTCTCCGCGGCTTTGGATATTCCCGAAGCGCAATTCGAGGAGATATCCGTGATAGATTCTCACTTGGAGCTGGAGTCACCGGACGATAAGCTCGGCATCCTCGACGTTCGGGTCCTGACCGAAAGCGGCAAAAGGATCGATATAGAGGTCCAGCTGCGCTCGTTCGAGTTCATGCCGGAGAGAATCACCTTCTACACATGCAAAAACCTGACAACGCAAATTGCCTCCGGGGATGGCTATGAGGCCATCCGCAAGACCATCACCATTGTCATTCTGGACTTTTCTCTTCTGGACAGCCCGTCCTACCAGCATAAATTCAGCCTGTATGACGCGCGGAACCAGCTCCAATTCACTGACGTCCTGGAAATTTATACGCTGGAGCTGCCCAAACTACCGGCGGAAACTGACGAGGAAGACCTGCTCCTGTATTGGCTCAGGCTGTTTAAGGCTCAAAGATTGGAGGAGTATGAAATGCTTGCCGCCAAGAACCCGACGATAGGGAAGACAGTCGATATCTTAAAGAGGCTCTCCGCCGACGACAAAGCCAGGCTGGCTTACGAAGCGAGAGAAAAAACCAGGAGAGACGAACTCGCTAGAATAAACGATGCCCGCAATAGCGGAAAGATCGAGGGAAAGATCGAGGGAAAGATTGAGGGAAAGATTGAGGGAAAACTGGAGGCGCGGCTTGAGTTCGCCCGTAACCTCATCGCGGAAGGCTTCCCTCCAGAACAGATCGCAAGAATGTCGGGCTTATCGTTGGAAGAGGCACAGACGCTGTTAAACACATAAAGGCCCGTCAGATCGAGGCCGAGCTGGCAAGCGTTCTCTGGTCTTCTGATGTTTAAGTCTTCAAAGATTGATCGTCAAAATTCGCTTTCGTAAGGCTCCAACCCCATTTCCTCCCGGCTGACGCCATAGGGGGCGCCGCCCGGAGTGTATCCTGCTATGAAATTTCAAATCGGTATGAGGAGGCTGAAGACAAAATACCTCGGGGAAGGGGAATCAGGGAACGCGGCGGGATTTATATAAGTCCGTCAAGCGCCGGGCGCATATAGTACGGCGCCGGCGTCAACTATTCGGAGCGGGAGCCGTGGGTGAGCTTGCCGTTCCTGACGTCGTCGCTGGGGAAGTACTCGCGCTCGCAGGACTGGTCTCCCCACAGGAGGCTCTTCGTGAGTCGGTGGCTCGTATCCCGGGTGAAATTCTCGATGTTCGTCGCGTCCGTCACGTCGCAGAACATGCGGGCAAACCTCCTGAACCACGGAAACTCCTCGAAATACTCGAACCACGCCTGTGCGTATGGGCAGCGCGCCTCGTTCATCGACGGGTCCCATCCCTCCCAGGCCAAGTTGGCAAGGTCGTTGACCGCATGGAAACTCTCCAGAGTGGTCCCAAGGCCCTCGTCCAAGGCCCTCCGCCTCATTCGGTCCGTACGGTCGATGCTCAGGCCAAACACCGCCCTCCGCGCCAGGGGGAACGCCTCATCCTCGCCGAGCGTCTCCACGAGCGCGCGGCAGAAATTAAAATACAGCATGGCGAAATGGCGGCACGCCTTCCGCACCTCCATGACCGATTTCATCCTATCCTCGCCGCTCACGCCGGCTCATCCCTCCCGTTCCGTATCCCTCGGTTCTCCGCCAGCGCCTCGGACAGATCCCTCAGGATCCCGTCTGCCATGGATGCCCTGGACTCCGGCGGCGCGTCCTCCAGCTCGCCAAGACGCGCAAACATTGCGGCGGTCGCCATCAGGACGGAGATGGGGATGACTCCCCTGTCATACTCCAGCAAAAGCCCGTGGGTCCGGGCGTTCGCCTCGGCCTTCGTCACACCGGCGATTCCCCTGAGCCCGGACTCCAGGTGCCTGGCAAACGCCTCGTCCGCCAGAATCGGCGAGCGCAGGCGCACGCGCCCCTCCGCGAAACTCTCTATCATGCCTCATCTCCATCTTCGCTCTCGGCCTCGCCGCGCCCCTTCTCCAAAATCGGCGCCATGCTGTAGAGCGTGGCCCCAATCGTCGCCAGGTTGTGCAGAAGCGCGGACATGGCCGGGGTGATCGTGCCGGTGAGCCCCAGCGCGAGAAGCGCCGAGTTCACGCCGACGATGAACGAGTAGTTGCGATAAATCTTCCTCATCGCGCCGGCACCGAGCCTTCGGGCGTCTATGATGCCGCGCAGGCGGTTTTCGGACAGCACCACGTCGGCGACCTCCTGGGCTATGTCGGCCCCGCTGCGCATCGCTATTCCGACGTCGGCGGCGGAGAGCGCTGGCGAGTCGTTGACCCCGTCACCGACCATTATCACCTTGCCGGACTCCTTGAACCGCTTGACCGCAGCGGTCTTGTCCTCCGGCAGCAGCTGGGCCAGGACCATGTCCACGCCGATCTCCTCCGCCACACTCTCCGCCACGCGCCGATTGTCGCCGGTGAGCATCGCTATCCTGACCACTCCCTCCTCCCTGAGCCTCCGCACTATGTCGGCGGCGCCGGGACGCAGTGGGTCCTCTATGCGGATGATCCCGGCCAAGGCATCGCCTATCGCCAAAAACAGCAGGGAGCCGCGGCCGGCCTCGCGGTCGACGATCGCGCGCTGCTCCGGCGTGCAGCGCACACGTTCATCCTCGCAGACGAAGTGGGCGCTCCCGATCAGGACCTTCTCCCCGTTCAGACGGGACGCTATGCCGTGCGCCACCGCGTACGCCACGGTCGAGTGCTCCTCCTGGTGCGACAGGTTCTCCCGTTCGGCCTGCTTCACCACCGCGCGCGCTATGGAGTGCGGGAAATGCTCCTCCAGACAGGCGGACGTCCGCAAAACCGCGTCGCGCGAGTACCCGTCGAAAGGGATGACCTTGGCAACGCTCGGCGACGCGACCGTGAGCGTGCCGGTCTTATCGAAGACGACCGTGTCCGCCGTCGCCAAACCCTCCAAAAACTTGCCGCCCTTCACCAAAATCCCCCGCCGCGCCCCCTCCCGCATCGCGGATAGGATCGTCAGGGGGGTGGAGAGCTTGATCGCGCACGAGTAATCGACGAGGAGCGCGGCGGTGGCGCGGGTCGCGTCCCGCGTCAGGAGGTATATGCCTGCCGCCAGCACGAAGCTGTAGGGGACTATGGCGTCCGCCATCCTCTCCGCCCGGCTCTGTATGTCGGCCTTCAGCGCCTCCGACTCGTCTATCATCTCCGCTATTTTATGAAGCCTAGTATCGCTGTCGAAGGCCGTGACGCGTATCGTCAGTTCGCCCTCCTCCACCACCGTGCCGGCGTACACGGAGAGCTCTGGCGTGCGGCGGACCGGCTCGGACTCGCCGGTCATGGCCGACTGGTTCACCATCGCGTCTCCCGAGACGACGACCCCGTCGATCGGGATGACGCACCCCGCCCTTATGACGGCCAGGTCGCCTATCGCCAAGCCGGACATGGGGATCTGAACCTCGACGCCGTCCCGGCGCACCCACAGCTTGTCCACGTTGAGCGCCAGGCTGTCGGCGAGGCTGTCCTTGGACCTCTTGTGCGTCCAGCTCTCAAGTATGTCGCCCAGCGCCAGCAGGGTCGTTATGACGCTCACCGTCCCAAAATCCCGGCGCAGTATCGAAACCCCTATGGCGGACGCGTCCAGGACGGACACGTTCAGCCTGCCGCCGAACAGGAGGCTGGACAACCCGCGCCCTATGAGCGGCGCCGCTCGCAGGATGGCGAGCGAACAGCGCGGGAACGCCGGCAGCATCGACCGCAGGACAACCCCGCCGAAGAGCGAGACGAGGGACTCGCCTAAGCTCGGCACCTCGGGGATAGACTCCATGCCGTCGATATCCCCGTAAAAGGACTCGTCGAGCGCCTCGACGGCGGAGAGGACCATATCCCTGGCGCCGTTCTCGCAGTGGATCAGTATGCCGCCAGTCCTGTGGGACGCCTCGGCGCTGATCACCCCAGGCTGAGTTTCAAGCAGCGCCCCTATGACGTATGCCTGCTCGCGGCTGAAGGAGTTCGCCCGCGCGCGGAGGCGCAATCTGCCGGGCAACTCGTGTTCTATGTAAAACCGCATATCCCTTGCGGGCGTCCCTCTCCGCGCGCCTACTTCTCAGTCTTTTTCCGTTCGTTCAGACACTTCGCCTCAGCCACCACGTCGTCGGCTCTCTCCTTGAGGAGCTCAGCCGCGGCAGCCGCGCGCTCCCTCAACTCCAGCCCTTTGCTCGCGACCGCCACCGCGAGGTTCTTCCCGGCCTTGCTGTTGACGAACAGCAAGGCTCCCGCGCCTACAGCCGCCCCCGCGAGAAACGTCAGCAACTTCCCATACTTCATATCGCATCACCTCTGCCTTTCCGCCCCTACGGAGCGATCATCATCGCCTAAACCGCGCCCGGTTCATCTTAAATCCAGATCGGGGCTTTGTAAAGGACCGCCATGCAAAACGCGCCGCCGAACCGCGCGCGCCGGTCTCGGCGAGAAGAAAGCGGGCTGGCTGTTGGCCGCGGCGCTTAAATTCCAAGCGCCGCGAATACGATCTTCCGTTCTCCTTGTGTTTAGCGGCGGTTAATGGTAATGTATATTTGTTAATGGCCGCACAGCGCAACCAGAGGGAGGTATGGAAACGCAAGACAAAATGACTTACACGCCGGGTGTACGCAGCATTTTGCAGCTCGCCCGCTTGAAAACGGGAGAGGCATCAGCATTAACGATAAACCACAGGAGCGAGAAGACCTATGAACAAGGTGGCACGATTGATTGACACAATGATTGAATATGAGAAAGGCGCTCCGCATCGCGTCGGACATTTTCTGAAAGTGTACGGTTACGCAAAAGCAATCGGCGAACTCGAAGGATTGCCGGAAGATGCGCAATGTATGCTCGAAGCCGCCGCTATCATCCTCGAAATCGGCACTAAGCCCAAGCCAAGTCTTGAAAAAACCGGAGACAGTTCTGGCAAGAATCAAGAGCAGGAAAGTAGTTCGTGTGCGCGTAAGATTCTTCACACGTTAGGGTTTGCGCCGGAAGTGGCGGGGAGAATTATCTATCTCGTCGAAAACCGTCGCAGCTGTAAAGTCGCTCGACAGCCAGATTTTGCTCGAAGCCGACACGCTCGTTAATATACATGAGGAAAGCGCACCCTTTTCCGCTATAAAAACCGCGTACGACGAGATGTTTAAAACAGCGACAGGAAAGAAATTTTTGGAACTGTTGTATTTTTGAAAGGATAGCTAAGGAGCGAAAACGAGCGTGAGTGGATTCCTCATGTTTGCCGGTTATTGATTTGTCCAGGTGCGATCCGCTTTTTCAAGAGCGCGAAGTTTGAGTTAAAATTTTATGAATTTGCGAAATGCTCAGTGATCATTGCTTTTTATGGCAATTTAATATGTCTATTCGCGATCATGGGCCTGTAGTTAAAATATTTGAAATCCTTGCCCTTCTGGCCTCTCGCAATAAATCAGCGATCCATAAAACAACAGATCATCCCCTATGTGATGGCGGCGAACATCTCTCCCATAACGTGATAAAATTTTGACGTTTTGAATATAACGACGCAAGACTCTCTCTCATGGAAAAGAGGAGCTCAATGGTCAGAAACATCCGCAAGTCAGGGGTACTCACTCTCATCGCGTTCGCCGTTCTCACCGCGTTCGCCGCGGCCGCGCCGCCTTCCGGCGCCTCGGCGTATATGGGGCGCGGCGAGTGGGAGGGCGCGGGACGGGTGCTGGACGATACCGCGCGCGAGCTTGGCATTCAGACGGAGCTGGTCGAGACGGACGGCGGCGGCGTCTCCTGGCTGGCGAGGCACTTGCCGGACATCTCGCCCGAGTTCGCCAAATTCACGCTCTATGCCGCCGCCGCGCTTATCGTTTCGGTGCTGCTCGTCTCGCTCAAGGGCTGCCTGTGGAGCGCGAGCAGGGCTCGCAGGCTGGAGGGCGCGCGCGGGAGCATCTCGCCGGCCGGAGAAACCGCAACGCGCATGGAGAGCGCGCAGGCCGAGGCGGACGAGCTGGCGCGGCGGGGGGAGTTCGGCCCCGCGATGCACGTCCTCCTTCTGCGGAGCGTAACGGAGCTGCGGAGCTGCGCCCACGTCTCCATCTCGGACTCGCTCACGAGCCGCGAGATACTGCGCCGCATCACCCGCTCGCCAAAATGCCGCGAGGCCTTCGCCGACATAGTGAGGCTCGTCGAGATCTCGCACTTCGGAACGCATCTGCCTGACGCCGGCGAGTACGCCGAATGCCGCCGCGACTTCGACGCGCTGACCGAGCTGGCCAGGCGCGGGGAAATAGCGTGAGGGAGGCGCTCTTCTCCCGCCGCGCCGTATCCTTCCTCGCCGCGTGGGTGGCCGCCCTGTTCGCCATCGCCGTCATGCTCGGGGTGCGCGAGACTCCCCCCGTTCTGGCGGACAGCTCCGGCGCTGGGACGTACTCGATATCCGCCGTCGGGTGCGCCGGATTCTACGACCTCCTCCAACGCCTCGATTTCCCCGTCGAGCGGGGCGCCTCCGACGCGGCATCGGCCGCCGGCGATGACGGGACGCTGATCGTGGTCGAGCCGGGCATTCAATATCTGGCGGACGGGAGCGCCGAGGACATGGACTCCGCGACGCGCGTCCTGATCGTGCTGCCGAAGCGAAACTGGTCCGGCGACCCGAAGCGCAGTGGATGGGTCTCCCAGACGTGGCTGAAGTCGGAGATGTCCGTCGAACGAACGCTCTGGGCCGTCACGAACGAGACGCTCGACGTCGTCAGGAAGGAGTGGCCGGACGAATGGCCCGTCAACGAGATAGGGCGCGAGCCCAGCGGCGCTGGATCGGTCCAGCTCGTCTCCTCGAAGGGCGTCCGCGCCATAGTCGGCGGCGGGGACGGCGCGTTGCTGTGCGAGCTGCCCGACGCCTCACGAAAAATATGGGTGCTCTCCGACCCGGACGTGCTGGCGAACCACGGCATCGTCAGGGGTGAGAACGCGCGATTCATGCTAGAGGTCGTGGACAGGCTGAGTATGTGGGAGAACGACGACCCATGCGCCTCCATCGTGTTCGCCGAGTCCGTCCACGGATTCGGCGCACCCTCCGGGGGGGCCCTCGGCGACGGGCGCGTGACCCTGGCGGGGCTGTTGCTGCGCTTCCCATTTGCCGTCGTGACCGCTCTCATCTGCTGCTCCGCGGCGCTCGCGGTCATGGCCGGGGCGAGCCGCTTCGGCGCTCCGAGGCCGCGCGGGCCGGCACTCGACTTCGGGAAATCACACCTGATCAGCAACAGCGCGCGACTGCTCGATTACGGGGGGCACCACGCGGCCGTGATAGGCCGATACGTCAGGATGGCCATGCGCGCCGCCGCGAGCGGCCTTCACGCGCCGGAGGACATGGACGAGCGCGCCGCCGCCGAGTGGCTCGACAGAATAGGGCTCTCGCGGGGCACTGAGCTCTCGTGCGCGTCGATCCTGCGCGAGCTCTACGAGGCCGAGGCTCACGACCGCGAAAACCTGCCCCGTCTCTTTGAAATCGCGCAGCGGATTTCCCGCTGGAAGGGAGAAATTTTAGTTGGAGAACACGCAATTCATAAACGCAATGGTTAAATCCGCCAAGGAGGAGATAGGGCGCGTGATAGTGGGGAGCGGGGAGACCACGGACCTCATGCTGACGAGCCTGCTCTGCGGCGGCCACATACTGCTGGAGGGCGTCCCGGGGACGGGAAAGACGTTCCTCGCGCAGGCGTTCGCGGCCTGCCTCAGCCTGCGGTTCGGCAGAATCCAGTTC
Source organism: Synergistaceae bacterium (assembly GCA_031269245.1). GTDB lineage: Bacteria > Synergistota > Synergistia > Synergistales > Synergistaceae > JAIRKI01. Next base: position 22,877 of record JAISZL010000061.1, read on the forward strand.
ACGCCGGACATGATGCCGGGGGACGTGCTCGGCACGAACCTCTTCGACTTCAGCACGAACACCTTCACGCTCACCAAGGGACCCATCTTCACGCAGATACTCTTGGCCGACGAGATCAACAGGACTCCGCCCAAGACGCAGGCGGCGCTGCTTCAAGCCATGAACGAGCGCCAGGTCAGCATAGACAGGCAGACCTACCCTCTGGGCGACGAGTTCATGGTCGTAGCCACACAGAACCCCATCGAGCAGCACGGTACCTACCCGCTGCCCGAGGCGCAGCTCGACCGGTTCCTCTTCAAGCTGCTGATCGGTTACCCGACGCTCGAAGAGGAGCGGGAGATCGTGAACAGGCACGGCAGGCTCGCGGCGATGCCCAGGATATCCGACTTCGGGCTGAGACCGCTGATAACCGCTGAGCAGCTGGATGCGGCCCGCAGGATCACGGCTAGTATACAACTGAGCGGCGATCTGGTGAACTACATAGTCGATATCGTCCGAGCCACCAGGTCGCACCACGCGATAGAGAGCGGGGCGTCGCCAAGGGCCGCTAACATGATGGCCTCGGCGTCGCGCGCCTACGCCGCCGTCAGCGGGCGCGGCTTCGTCATACCCGACGACGTCAAATATTTGGCGATACCCATCCTCCGCCACCGCGTCATCATGACGGCCTCCGCCGACATCGAGGGCATCACGAGCGACGGCGCGCTCCGAGCGATAATAGACCAGATGGAAGTCCCTCGATGACGCGCCCCACGCTCCGTGCGGCGCTCTGCTTCTCCCTGTCCGTCCCGGCCGCGCTCCTGATAGTCTCACTCTGGGAGGGGCGGTGGTATCTCGCCCTATACTATCCGTCAGCGGTGCTGGCCCTCATCGCCGCGGACGCCATCATGGCCCTGCCCGACAGGGCGCTCGACGCCGGCGTATCGACGCCCGACCCGCTCTATGTCGGCCGCGGATCCAGCGTCGGGCTGAAGCTGCGCGCACCCGGCCGCGCGCGCCCCCTGAAGTTCCAGGCGCTGCTCGAACACACCGGCCCCGCCGACGATCCGCCGCCGGCGAGCGGCGTCATGACGGACGGGCGCCTCGACCTCGGCTTCGGCATCTCGCCTCGCCGCCGGGGACGGCTCTCCGTAGATGCGGTGTGGATTCGCTGGCGTGGCCCTCTGGGGCTGATAGAGGTCAGGCGCAGACAGGCTGTGGGCGTTTCGGTCGGCATCGCGATAAACGTAAAAGGCATCCACGAGGCGGCGATCCGGTTCTCGGCGGACCTCCCCGAGCGCGGGGAGAAACCGCTGGCATACGCGGGCGAGGGGTCGGAGTTCGAGGACATGCGCGAGTACCGGCAGGGGATGGACTGCCGCATGATAGACTGGAAGAGCTCAGCGCGGCACAGGAAGATACTCTGCAAGCGGTTCACGCGGGAGCGCAACCACCACGTCGTCATGGGCTTCGACACGGGGAGGCTAATGCTAGAGCGGACGGGCGAAATGACGAAGCTCGACCACGCGGCCAGGGCCGGCCTGACGCTGGGCTGGGCCGCGCTGAACAGCGGAGACCTGCTCGGAGGCTGCGGCTTCGACGCGCGCTTCAGGAGCTTCATAAAGCCGGAGCGGGGCATGACCCACTTCGCGCGCTTCCAGCGATTCACGTCGGATCTGGAGTACAGGATGGAGGAGACCAACTTCACGCTCGCCCTGGCCGAGCTGAACTCCAGGCTGAGACAGCGCTCCCTGGTCATACTGTTCACCGAATTCGTGGACATGATCTCGGCCGAGCTGATGATAGAGAGCCTGCGGTGGATGACGCGGCGGCACGTCGTGATCTTCGTGACGATGCGCGACCCGGAGCTTGCCAAGCTGCGGGGCGCCGCACCGCGAAACTTCGAGAGCATAGCCGAGGCGGTGATAGCCGACGACTTCCTGCGCGAGCGGGCCGTGGTGCTGGAGCGCATATCGAGGCTCGGCATACACTGCCTCGACGTCCCGGCGGGAGGGCTCTCCGGCGCGCTCCTGAACCGCTACTTGCTGATCAAGAGGAGGGGGATGATATGACGGAGGACGCGCGAGCCGTCCCGGAGGCGGAGGACCTTACGCCGGACGGCGGCGGATCTGTCCCCCAGCGAATGGCCCTGCGTAGCGCCGAATTCCGCAGGGTGCGCGAGGACGGATGGCGCAGGCTGGAGGGGATGGTGAACCGGGTCGAAGGACAGGGCATCGGCGCGCTCTCGTCCGGCGAGGCCACGGAGATAGCCCTGCTCTATCGCGCGGCGGCATCGTCCCTCTCGGTCGCGCGGAACATCGTGCTGGACCGCGGCACGCTGACATATCTGGAGAACCTGACGCTGCGCGCGTACCTGGTCGTGTACGGCCCGCGCCACGGCGTGGCCGAGGGCCTGGCGGAGTTCTTCAAACGCGGATTTCCCCGCGCGGTCCGCGCCATGAGGCCGCACTTGGCCATAGCTCTGGCCGCGATGATGATCGGGGTGGCGTCGGGATACGCCGTTGTCAGCGTGAACGTCGAGTACTTCAGCGTGATAGCGCCCCGGGAACTGGCGGGCGGGCGCGGCCCCGGCAGCACCGCGGAGGAGCTGATGAGCGAGGAGCTGTTCGCCCCGTGGCCGGGCTTCGTGGACGCGTTTGTCGTGTTCGCGAACTCGCTCTTCCGCCACAACACGATAGTGGGGATATTGTGCTTCGGGCTCGGGTTCGCGGCGGGCGTGCCGACTATCCTGCTGCTCCTCTACAACGGCGCCGTCATAGGCGCGTTCGTCGCCCTGCACGAGCGGCACGGGCTCGCCATCGACTTCATAGGCTGGCTCTCCATCCACGGGGTCACGGAGATACTGGCGATACTGCTCTGCGGAGCGGCGGGGCTGGTCATAGCGGAACATATCCTCTTCCCCGGCGCGATGACGCGAATCGAGAGCCTGACCGTCAGCGGGAGGACATCGGCTGGGGTCGTCGCGGGCACGACGGCGCTGTTCTTCGCGGCCGGGATATTGGAGGGGGGCTTCAGGCAGTTGATCGGCAGCACGCCCGGACGAGGTGCCTTCGCCGCGGCGACCGCCGCGCTGTGGGCCTTTTACTTTCTGAGGGCGGGACGCGGCGGAGGCGCGGATAATGGCGACGCCGGATGAGCGCGTTGAGGCCCTGGTCGGGGAGGCGCGGCGCGGGCGGACGGTCATAGACACCCCGGAGGGCGTGCCCCTCGGTATGCCGGTCGCCAACCACGGCGAACGGCTGGCGGCGTTCGCGCTCGACATAACCTTCATGACGGCGGCGATAATATGCCTCTACCTGCTGATCGTCCCCCTCTTCTTCTCGGGCGTCAACATCCGCGTCGGGATGACGGTGATCCTCTTCCTGGCCTTCATAGTGCGCAACATGTACTTCCTCCACTTCGAGATGGCCTGGCAGGGCAGGACACCGGGCAAGAGGATATGCGGGCTTCGCGTAGTCAACCGCCGGGGCGGCGCGCTCACGCCCAGCGCCATCTTCGCGCGCAACCTCACGCGGGAGGTGGAGGTTTTCCTGCCGCTGTCGCTCTTCTTCGGCATGTCCGCCGCCAGGGAAAGCTGGCAGGCGCTGGCGATTCTCGTGTGGTCGCTCGCGCTCACGTCCCTGCCGTTTTTCAACAAGGGCCACCTGCGCGCGGGGGACCTGATCGGCGGGACGCAGGTCATATTCATGCCTAAGCGGTCGCTGACCCGCGACCTGAGCCTCGACGCGAAGGGGGCCGGAGGGGGCGGATACTCGTTCACGGAGAAACAGCTGTCGATCTACGGGGCGTTCGAGCTCCAGGTGCTGGAGGAACTCCTGCGGCGCCCGCGGCCGAAGGGGGAGGGGCAATCTTTGGCCGGCCTGGCCCAAATATGCGGGAGGATATGCCGAAAGATCGAGTGGCGCGACCCAGTGCCGCCGGAGGACGCGAGGACGTTCCTCACGGAGTTCTACTCCGCCCTGAGAACCGAACTGGAGCGCAAACAGCTCTTCGGCCACTACAGGGCGGACAAGACGGGCGCGCCGCCCGGGCCGGACTGAAGGCGCCGTTCATGCCCATTAGCTTCCAATCGGGCGTTAACGTCACAAGCGAGATCCTCCTGTGTTGTTCAGTATGACCTTACTATAAAACCGCGAGGGTATTCAACGAAACCCCCGCCCGGGGGTAAAATACCGGACAGATTACGGAAAACCCGCCGTACAACCCCATGTATCCAGCGTTCTGAAAAATCGCAAATTCCTCGTTGGTGATGACGCCCGCGTTACGCGCCGCTTCCGCGAGAAGTTGATTCCACTTTATAACGTACGCATGATTTCCAACAGAGTCTGATAGCTGTCAACATCGTGATATTTGACGCCCGTAGTTGAGATTTCGTTGAACAGCTTCTTCGCGCAGGATATCTTCGCCCGCTCAATGGGGCGTAAATTCAGGCTGTCCATCGTGCCTTTCGTTTCCGCGATGAAGAAAATATGTTTCACCGTTCCGCGTTTGAACGCGATGGCCCAATCAGGGCTGTAGTTTCCAACAGGCGTCGGGATATAGAACCCCTTCGGGCCGCGCGGCAATTTCGCGTAGACGACCACTTCCTCGGCGACGTCTATATCCTCCGCGAACCGACGCTCAACGCTGTTTCCAGCGCTTCCGTCCGTAAAAACGAAATCCTGTATCGCTTTCCTCGCGCAAAACGCCTTCGCGTACTCCCGCGATGATCTGCTCATGTTGAATATGTCATGCGAGTACGGCTCTTCCGCGCTCGGTTGATAGGAGATATGCTCCACGACCACTGCCGCTTTTTGCCTGTTTATTTCCTCAATCACCCTTTGTATGAACTCTTCCGGGTTCAATTGGAACAAATACAGTTTTTCCCGGCTCAGCTTTTTGAGAACAGCCGTCACGGTGCGCCGGGTCAGCGCCGCCCCCTCCGCTATCTTGCCAATGAGGTCATACGCCGCGGAACTGCCTCGTGCGCGTTTGAGCCTCGCGGTTTTTGTTTCAGTGACGTCTAAGTCCATGCCGCCACTTTGCTCGCCCGTCGTTGTGGTGTACATAAGTTCCGCGACGCGCAGATTCGCGTTCAGCGCGTCAGCGGACTTCTCGATCAGCTCTGGGCTGTCGAATTCGACCGTGTAGGCGTAACGCCTGTTTATCGCCTTCCACAAGTCCTGAAATTCCCGCTTGCAGAAATTCTCGTTGAGCGGATTCTCTTTGATTGAGGTTTTATGCCCGTCTTCCACCATATCCTTCAGGACGCTGGGGTCGAAGATGGCCTGCGCTAAGGCATGGATCCCCTCCGCCATCGGCGCGAGGTTCTCCTTCAGCGGCGCCGGATGTCCGTTTTCTATCGCCTCGCGGTATTCAGGCGTTACCGCGCCGTCGTCATCGACGTAGTCATTTCTGACAAGGTAGTTGTAAACCGCCGCGGCTTCTAGAACGGTCAGCGTATGAATTTCGCCGTTTACGCTTACGCGCTTGTTCGTGAAATAGTCAACGCTCGCCTTTGTCGGACGCTCATACAGGTCGTCGCGGATTTTACTTTGCAGATCCGCCACGAATCCGGCGTAGCTCTCGCTGGCGACCACCGTCAATTTATTTACCTCATGCACGAGCGTCTCTCCGCAAACTTCCGTGTCCTGTCTGTCGCCGGACTGATTGACGCACAGGCGAAGACCGCGCCCGACCTCCTGACGCTTCGCCGTCGCGTTGTCGGAGTGCTTCAGCGCGCATATCTGGAATACGTTCGGGTTGTCCCAGCCCTCCCGGAGCGCGGAGTGTGAGAAAATGAACCGCGTCGGTTCCTCGAACGACAACAGCCGTTCTTTGTTCTTCAAAATAAGGTCATAAGCCGAGATGTCATCGGAAAACTCGCTGCCTCGCTTCACCGCGCTGTTCATGGCCCGGCCCTGTCTGTCGATGGAAAAATAGCCGCGATGCGTCGCGCTCACGTCGATCTTCTTCAGATAATCCTGATATTCATCGGGGAACAGCGTCCTCCGGTCGTTCAGTTCGGCTATATACTCCCGCTCGAAGATTTCGCCGTATTCGCCGAGAACCTCGTTGTCACCATCGTCGTACCCGCGGTATTTCGCTACCTCGTCTATGAAAAACAGGGACAGACATTTTATCCCCTGTTTGAACAGTTTCTCCTCTTTGTCGAAGTGAGAGCAAATCGTCTCTCGTATTTGAATGCGCCGGATGTCGTTCTCGTCGACGCTGCCGCTGGCGGTCCCCGCCGCAAGCGCGCCGCCGTCAGAAAAGACCGTAACGCCGCGAATCGGATCGACATCCGCGATGGACAGGCTCTTATATTGTTCCAATTCGCCTGACGCAGCGTAAAGACTGTCTCCTACGCCTAGAAGACGCGTTTCGCGTTTTATGCCGCCAAGACGTTTGACCTCGAACTCCAAGCGGGCGCGGGGCGGCTTCCTGCTGTCAACTACGATTTCCGCCACGTAAAGATACCTGTCCGTTCCTCGCAGATTTTTCAACTCGAAACCCTTGACCTCGATTTTTTTGACCAGTTTCTTTCTGAACGCGTCAAGGGCGTCCAGCACGTAGACGAGGTTATGGGATGTTTTGTGCGTAGCGGAGTAGTTCAGCGAAAACAGAGGGTTGAAGTTGTTTTTCAGCGCGTTTCGCGTCGCCGCGCCGCTCATCTTTTGAGGTTCGTCCAGTATGATGATCGGGCGGTTCGCTTTGATGACGTCTATCGGCTTGCGGGAGCCGAATTCGTCGCGCCTGGAGTAGATGATCCTCGCTTCTTTGCTTCGCCCGTCCTCCTTCAGCGATGTGGCAAACGCCTGAATGTTGATGATCATAACGTTCAGGCCAAAACTGCTTGAAAACTCGTCCAACTGATGCAGGTTCGAGGAATTGTAAACGAAGAAACGCGCCTTTATGCCATACAATTCCATAAAGTGTTCCCGCGTCATCTCGAACGACTTTTGCACGCCCTCGCGGATGGCGATGGACGGAACCACCACAATATATTTGCTCCATCCGCAGCGTTTGTGAAGCTCGAACATCGTCTTGATGTAGACGTAGGTCTTGCCGGTGCCTGTTTCCATTTCGACATCCAGCGACGCAGCGCCAAGTTCTTTGACGAGCGACGGCGAGAGTTTGATGTTGTTCTCCGCTTGCAGCCCGTGGATATTTTTAAGAATCTGCTCGTCGGACAGTTCCACGGCAGCGTTACGATAACCGGGGCCATCGTCGAATTGAATCTCCTGCTGCCCTGTTTCTCGGTCGATCATCTGCCCTAAATCGCGGCGGTAGGTCACGCGTTCCTGTTTGGGCTGTCCATTGAACACGCGGATTACCGCGTTTACCGCTTCAGTCTGGAACGATTGTATTTTGAAGTTGAATTTCATTTCATTTCACCTATTGCTGTCGGAGATAAAGCCGTTTTTGCTAACCCCTGGCAGTACGAGAGTATCTTTTCGGCGTGACCGATAATCT
>JAISZL010000090.1 GCA_031269245.1 Synergistaceae bacterium
AACTTATGACAAGATGGTTAAAAGCATGAAAACGGCTCTCGGCTGCTTTACGAAATCAGATATCGCAAACTGGTTTTCGCATGATGGATATAATGCTAACTAATAATGGATTCGCTATATATTGTTCATACCGAACATCAGAACAGGCCGGATATCCTGCCAGTATTATCTACGTCGATTTTTTCCGCCGCCGGGACCTTGGGAAGTCCAGGCATGGTCATTATGTCCCCTGTCAACGCCACGATAAACCCCGCTCCGGCGGACACCTTGAGGTTGCGTACCGTGACGCGGAAGTCTTTCGGCGCTCCGAGCAGAGAAGCGTTGTCCGAGAAACTGTACTGTGTTTTAGCCATACATACCGGCATCTTGTCGAAGCCGAGTTCGGTGAGCTGTTTGCACTGCTTTTTGGCTTCTGGAGTCAAATCGACACCATCCGCGCGATATATCTTCCTCGCTATGGCGTCGAGCTTTTCTTCTATCGGGATGTCCAGATGATACGACTGAGCGAAGCGGTTCGGCGCTTCGCAGATGCGCACTACCTCTTTCGCCAGTTCTATACCGCCGTCTCCACCCTTGTCCCATACTTCCGATAGAGCAACGTTGACGCCGAGTTCTCCGCATCTGTCACGGACGAGTTTCAGTTCCGCCTCGGAATCAGTTGGGAAACGGTTAAGCGCGACCACCGCAGGCAACCCGAATACCTTCGTAACGTTTTCTGCATGTTGCAAAAGGTTCGGGAGGCCTTTTTCGAGAGCCGCTGGGTTTTCAATGCTGAGTTCAGCCTTGGGGACGCCGCCGTGGTGTTTCAGCGCGCGCACGGTCGCCACGATTACCGTTGCGGAAGGGGTCAGCCCGGCGACGCGGCATTTGATGTCAAGGAACTTCTCAGCGCCGAGATCCGCCCCGAAACCGGCCTCCGTTATGGCATATTCTCCCAGCTTTATTGCCATCTTTGTCGCGATTATGGAATTGCACCCGTGGGCTATATTAGCGAATGGGCCGCCGTGAATAAAGGCGGGAGTTCCCTCCAGTGTCTGAACGAGGTTGGGTTTCAGCGCGTCTTTGAGCAAAGCCGTCATAGCTCCGGCGGCGTTCAGCATCTCCGCCGTTATCGGTTTCTCGTCGCGCGTATAAGCGACAATGATGCGCGAGAGCCGCGACTTGAGATCGTCGATGTCTTTCGACAGGCATAAAACGGCCATGACCTCGCTCGCGACCGTAATGTCAAAACCGTCTTCGCGCGGCACGCCGTTTACCCTGCCCCCGAGACCGTCCGTGATGAACCGGAGCTGCCTGTCATTCATGTCGACGGCGCGTTTCCATGTTATCCGGCGAGTGTCTACGCCGAGAGAGTTGCTTTGAAAGATGTGGTTGTCGAGCATCGCCGCGAGGAGGTTGTTCGCGGCACCGATCGCGTGGAAGTCGCCGGTGAAGTGGAGATTGATGTCCTCCATAGGAACGACCTGTGCGTAACCGCCTCCGGCAGCTCCGCCCTTGACGCCGAACACGGGGCCAAGTGACGGCTCGCGGAGCGCGACAGCGCTTTTTTTGCCTATTTTGCGCAACGCATCCGCCAAGCCGACGGTTGTCGTCGTTTTTCCCTCCCCCGCTGGAGTCGGTGTTATAGCTGTGACCAGGACGAGTTTCCCGTCAGGGCGTCCCGCTAGTTCAGCGAGTAAGGCGCAATCTATCTTGGCCTTGTAGTTTCCGTACTGCTCGATATATTTCTCGTCTATCCCGGCGACATCCGCTATTTCACCTATGTGCCTCATTTTCGCCGCTTGCGCAATCTCTATATCCGATTTGCGGTTCAATTTAACCCTTCACTCCATTCGTGAAATATATTTCAGATCAATTCCTCTTCCTGAATGGTCGACTGAATTGCGCATATTAGCGCGCCGAATAAAAACAACCATGCGCTCAATCTTTACTGTAAATTAACCAATTCTTCAAGATAACCCTCATCCGCGATAAACGGCAAAGTGATATGTCCGTCTTCTCTTTTACGGTTAAATTCCTCTGCGGTCTCTATCGCGTGTTCGTTGCGTGCCCACGCGCGGCGCGCAACGCCGCTGATGACGTCCCAGCTCATCGACGAACGGATTATGCTGTCGACGCGGAGGCTGCCGTCAAGTACGAGGCCGAAACCGCCGTTTATGGCTTTGCCGGTGCCGACCCCTCCGCCGTTGTGCAGGGCGGCGAGGCTCATTCCCCTCGCGCAGTTCCCGGCAAAGCACTGTATCGCCATTTCGCCCATCACGTTGCTGCCATCTTTGATGTTCGACGTTTCGCGATACGGAGAATCCGTACCGGACACGTCGTGGTGGTCGCGGCCTATCATCACTGGGCCTATTTCGCCGCGGCGGACCATCTCGTTGAACTTGAGGGCAATCCTCACACGGCCTTCCTCGTCCTGATACAGGATCCTCGCCTGTGTGCCAACCACCAGTTTGTGGCGCTCCGCGTCGCGTATCCACGCCCAGTTGTCGTGGTCCTGGAAACGCCTCGACGGGTCGATGCAATCCATCGCGGTCCTGTCCGTCGCGCGCAAATCCTCAGCCTTCCCGGACAGGCAGACCCAGCGGAATGGCCCGTACCCATAGTCGAAAAGCAACGGTCCCATTATGTCCTCCACATACGAGGGGAATATGAAACCGTCGTATGTGTCCGTGCCGTTCTTGGCTATCTCCGTGACCCCAGCGTCGAAAACGGCCTTCATGAACGAGTTGCCGTAATCGAAGAAATAAGTTCCTTTTTCGACGAGCGCCTTGATCAACTCAAAATGTTTTCTCAGGCTCCTGTCTACCAAGCGATGAAATTCTTCCGTGTCGTCGCGCAGAAGGCGCGTGCGTTCCTCGAACGTCACCTCGTATGGGCAGTACCCTCCGGCATATGCCGCATGGCACGATGTTTGGTCAGACAGCAGGTCAACTTTTTTCCCGTTGTCCAAGGCGTACTGAAGCAGGTCGACCACGTTGCCTTCGTACGCTATGGAGAGCGGCAGCCCAGTGGACATGGCTTCCTCTGCCAACGCGAAAGCCTCGGGCAAATTTTTAGTCCGCTTGCTCACCCAACCCTGACTATGCCGTGTTTCTATTCGCGATTGATCGACCTCGGCAATTATTGACGCCGCGCCAGCGATTTCCGCGGCCTTCGATTGCGCGCCGCTCATACCTCCGAGTCCCGACGATATGAAAAGATGTCCCGCGAGACCCTGGGTTCCCGTAAGACTGAAATTTTTCCGCCCCGCGTTGAGGAGCGTGTTGTACGTACCATGCACGATACCCTGCGGGCCTATGTACATCCACCCGCCAGCGGTCATTTGCCCATAGTTCGCTACGCCCAAAGCCGATGCGCGGGCGAAACCATCCGGGCTGTCAAACATACCCACCATCAGCCCGTTGGTGAGGATGACCCTTGGCGAGTCAGGTTTCGAACGGAAAAGCCCGAGCGGATGTCCTGACTCCACGACCAGAGTGTGATCCTCGGTCAGTATCTCAAGATATTTTTTTATCAGAAGGTACTGCATCCAGTTCTGGCAAACCTGCCCCGTTTCGCCGTACGTAACAAGTTCGTAGGGGTAAAGGGCAACCTCGAAATCAAGGTTGTTGTCGATCATCACCTGAAAGGCTTTGCCTTCCGCGCACTTACCCTTGTACTCTTCTATCGGCTTCCCGAATAATTTCCCCTTCGGACGAAAACGATAACCGTAAATTCGCCCGCGCTCGCGATATTCCGCAAGAAATTCAAGCGCAATCTCCCTGTGGAATTTTTCCGGTATGTATCGGAGCGCGTTTTTAAGGGCGAGGATCGTCTCCGATTCATTCAAGACCTGCCCTCTGTTGGGCGCTCTCCGTATACCAGGCTCAAATTCGGGCTTTTCGGGCAGGCCGTCAGAGAAATCCAGCCTTATTTCAAGAAGTTTTCCTGTTGAATCAAACATTATTAATTCTCCCATTCCAAAATATTAAAAGTGGAGTATTACTTTGTCTATCATGGTTTATAAGCGATGCACACCTTAAGGTAGACTATAGTATACTGAATTGTCAAATACAAGCGTGAAATCGCAAAACCCAAAATATTCGCCCTGCTTCGGCTCGGGGACGCGTGATCGCGCTTGCGCCCCGGTTAGGCCGTGCTAAAATAATAATCTAACGAGTTGCCTGAAGGGATTGACGCGCATGGGGACAGGGGCGAAAAGCATGGGGAATGCCCGGTCAGGAACATCCGGGGGAGGCTCGCTGAGGAACGCTGGTGGAAATGGTGGTTATGGGGAGCGCAGGGGTCGTCTGCTTCCGCTGAAGAACGACCTGGTTTTCAAGCTCATTTTCGGCGATTACAGATACGTTGCGATAATACGCGCGTTTCTCATAGCAGCGCTCTACATCCCGGCGGAGGAGTACGAGGAATTGGAGATAATAGATCCTCACCTGGAGCGCGACTCGCCCTATGACAAGCTTGGCATACTTGACGTGCGTGTGCGGTTGAGGAACAAGAAGCTGATCTCCGTGGAGATCCAGGTCCGCAAGATGCCGTTCATGGCGGAGCGCGCGGCGTTCTCCGCCGGGAGCGGCCTGTCCCGCAAGATAGCCCCCGGCCAGACCTACGCGAGGATAGAGAGGGTAGTGACGATAGTTATAGCCGACTACGGCATGATCGACGCGGATGAGCATTACCACCACGTATTCAAGCTCTACGACCCGGACAAGAGGGTGCTTTTTACGGACGTTATGGAAATTCACACTTTCTTTAGAACTGAGGGAGTTGCCCGAGACCCCCGGCGCGGATGCGAAGGAGAGCGAACTTCTGGACTGGCTCCGGCTGATAAGGTCTGAGAAGGAGGAGGAGATCGAGATGCTTGCGACGAAGACGGAAGAGATGAAGATGGCGGTGGGGCGTTTGAAGCGGCTCAGTGCCGACGAGCGCACGAGGATGCTCTACGAGGCGCGGGAGATGTATCTGATGGACGAAGTCACCTGACGCGAAGCCGCGGAGGCAAAGGGCAGAGAAGAGGGTATAGCGGAAGGCATTACAAAGGGCAGGGCGGAGGGCAGGGCTGATATGGTGAAGAGGATGCTCCTCGATGGGTTCGATGCCGGGACGATCTCACGAGTCTCCGGCATGGCCGTTGAAGAGATAAATAGCCTGAAACAGCAGGCTCACTGATGAAGATGGCGGTGGGGCGTTTAAAGCGGCTCAGCGCCGACGAGCGCGCGAGGATGCTCTGCGAGGCGCGGGAGATGTATCTGATGGACGAAGCCACCCGACGCGGAGGCAAAGGGCAGACAGGAGGAATAAAGGGGTGGTGGACTCGTGGGCGATAGCGGTAATGTGATACAGATCGTTTTGGCGGTTTTCGACGCCAGCGGGAAGTACAGCAAGTACGCAGGGGTTGTGATGACGTCGATTTTCCAGCGCACGCAAAACCTGGTTTGCGTCACGATATTGCATGACGAGACTCTGACGGAGGATAACAGGTCGCGTTTCATTAGGACGGCGGAGGTCTTCGGGCAGACGGTCCGTTTTATAGACGTATCCGAGGCGGTCTTGGCGTTGGGGCAGGACATCGATGACATTGCGCGTGAATTCACCAGAGGCACGCTCTTTCGCCTTCTGATACCGGATGTGATCGACGCGCCCAAGGTTATTTATTTGGATTGCGACATAGCGGTCAACATGGACATAGCCGAACTTTGGGGCGTCGGCGTCGATAACTTATCATTGGCTGTGGCAGATAGAAATAAGTATCCCGGCACGCGGGAAACAACACTGCATATCAAGATCAGGGCGTGGGCGATGCGGTTTGATGAACTGAAATATTTTAACTCCGGGGTGCTTTTGATGAACCTGGACCGAATGCGCAAGAGAAAACTCAACCTTGTTGAAAGCGCCAGGGCGTTTTCCATGCGCTATCGGCTTTGTGCGGACTTTTTGGACCAGGACTTCCTGAACGCATTTTTTCAGGGGGATGTCCTCTTCATAGACAGACGTTTTAACCGCACCGACCCTTCAGCCAATATTGAAAACGCCATACTCCATTTCACAGGGTATGAAAGGGCGTGGGAGCCTCATCCAGTCGTGCGGACGCGAGATCATCTTTTCTGGGAGACACTTATCCAGTCTGAGTGGCGTGATCAGCTCATTGAGTCCATATTCGATATGTTTAAAAACGGCAGGCGGTGTCACTACCATACATCCGACTGCTACAGGCGAATTTTGTATCGTTTGAAACAAGACTTATTGACAAATAGTTTGCCAGCCCGATTTATAAAAGATTTGCGGGTAGTCCTTAAAGAGCTTGGCGCACGCCATCGGGAAAGCTCTTGCGGATGACGTCGTAATAAGCGTTTACGGCGCGCTCCGTTGAGAAATACGACGCGCGTTTCTTCAATTCCTCTGAGGAGAGGGGGCGTCTCAGAGTTTCTGAAATAGCCTCCGCCATAGCGTCAGCGTCTCCGATCGGGACCAGCCGGCCCCATTTCCCGTCCGCCAGGATTTCCCGAGGGCCGCTGGGGCAGTCAGTCGAGACTACGTTTACGCCGCAAGCGATCGCCTCTATCAGCACATTGGGCAGACCTTCGTATTTTGACGACAAGACGAATACGGAGGCGCGCTCCATATATGCGTAGATGTTGGGGACGTAACCCGCGAAGAAAGTGTTTTCCCTCAATCCAAGCTCTTTTGCCAGCACCTCCAGACGTCCCCTGTCGGGCCCGTCGCCTAGAATCACCAGGCGGGCGTCGACATTCGAATTGTGCCTCAGCCGCGAAAAAGCGGTGACGAGCGTATCCAACCCCTTGAGTTTGTGCAGACGTCCGGCGCTCATGATTATAGGGCGCTCTGGAGAAGCTGACCCGCAAAACCAGGGATGATCGACAGGAGCGCACATCTCCGCCGAACTCGAGGGATCTTGGACAGGGTTGTATATAACCACCGTCTTTTCCCTGGGGACCACGCCGAGATCGACGAGTTCGTCCGCTACCACGTTTGAAACGCATACGCACCGGTCAGCCTGTCTGTACAGGTATCGCGCTCTCATGATTCGGCGCAATCTGTGAAATTTCGAATCACTTGCCATGCGAGTGCCAAAAACGTTGCGTTCCGACACGACGAGGCGAAAGTCAAAGCCGCGCAGCAACTTGGCCCAGGAGGCCAAACAGTTCGTCGAGTGTCCGAATGAGATCACGACGTCGGGCTTTGCCGCTCGGAAGTAGCTTGCGAGGCGCGAGAAGGGGGTAAGGAGGGCGAGCGGCTGCGACGTGCAGTCGAGGTCAACGACGTTTACGGCTGGCGAGTTCAAGGACATAAACTCCCCTCCCTCGTGAAGCACCGCCAGATCCACGGAGAGGTCGTCTTTCGCGGCCAGCTCGCGGGCTAAGATACGCACGACCCGTTGTATTCCTCCGAATCTGAGATCGCTGCAAAGAAGAGACAGCTTCATGGTTGGATAAGGGCTCCGTCAGATTGTTGAGACGAACTCCCGGAACGCGCTGAGCGCTCTGTCGGGGGAGATGTCCGCGAGGCAGTCCTTCGGGCAGTCGTAGTTGCGGCACCCGGCGTCGGGGCATGTCACCTTCACGTCGCGGAACCACGGCATCCGGAAGTTCATGCCGTACGCGTCCGTGACGCCGAAGAAGCCAAGTGTCGGGGTCCCGGCGAGTGCCGCCAGGTGCAGCGGGCCGGTGTCGTTGCCCACCGCGACCGTGGCCGCCTGCGCAACGGCGGCGTTTAAGGAGAACGACATGCGCCCGACCAGGTTCAGCACCGCCTCGCTTTGGAGCGCGTCCTCTATCTCGCGCGCTGTCGCTGCCTCCTCGTCGCCGTGGCCGTTCAGAATCACCCCCCACCCCTCGGGCACGAGGCGGGACAGAAACTCTATCCAGTGGCGAACGGGCCAGAACTTTTGCGGCTTGCTCGCCCCTATGACGGCAAATAGCCTTTTGTCTGGCAGTCTGGCCAGCATGGAGCGAGCTTCGTCCCTGTCCTCCCGCGACGTGAATATCGAGGGGACGCCGCGGTTCTTGAAGTCGACCCCCAGTGAGTCGAGGTATTCCAGGTGAGTGGTTCTGTAGCAGAACTGCATACCGCTGTTGTAGCCGTACCGCAGCGGTATGCCGCTCGAAAGCGAGACTAAAGCCGCCGCCGTTCCCCGGTGCATACTGAAGAGCCATTTGAAACCCATGCCGCGTATCTCCCGGACGAGCCTGAAGAAGTCGAGAGGCTTTTTCTTTATGTCCCAGAAGAGCAGCCCGTCTATGTAGGGCTGAACCTCCAGGATGCTGGCGTAACCCTGTTTCGTTAGAAACGTCAGGCTCACGTCTGGGTATTTCATCTTGAAGCGGTGCGCGGACGCCGCCGCCTGCAGGACGTCGCCAAAGGCGCTGAACCGTATCCACAGAACCCTGTCGCCGGCATGCGGCCTGGGCCGCAGATTTTTTTCACGCATCGGAACGTCTCCTTGGACTCGTGAGTCTGTGTTTCAATTCTTTGCACAAAATCGATATTATTTTTGTCATTTCGTTGCGGACAACATCCTTGTAAAGACGGGAGAACACTTTTTTGTAACATTGCCCCGTGTGCAGGTGCACCCGAGGGGAGTTTTTGAGGGCATCGAACAGGAGGTCCACGACTTCATCCGACGCGAGCTGCCCCCAGGGGGTCTTGAGGAATGTCTTCCAGTACAGGCGATCCAGATCCTTGAACTTAGGCCCGTTCCATGGTTTGACGGGTCCAACTGCGTGCAGGATTGTGTTGGATATGTCTCCGTCGTGGACGTGGCAGTTGTTGAACCTGCTCTCTATGATCTTTATGTCCCCCCTGAAGCACGAATTGATCAAATCCTGATTCACGTGTTCGGTGCAATGAGCGTGGTGTTTGTACCACTTCGCGCTCTGCGGGATCAATTTGTATTTCTCCCTTATTTTGGGGAGATCCATCAATAAAACGCCGCCGTTTATATACGCTCTTCGGTCGCACCCGACTAATGAGAATATCAACGCATCTGAGGTAAAAAGCCTGTAAGGCCCTAAATCTCCCCTGTCAAGCACTCCCGCGATGGACTTGCCGTCCAGCGGCATGTCCCACAGCTCCTTGATATCCATGTTCACTATGATGTCGCAGTCCAGGTAAATCGCCCTGTCCGCGCTGAGTGCGTCCGGTATCAGGAAGAGGTACAGCATTCCGATGGAGCCGTTCTTTTTTGCCACGCTGATAGCGTCGTTTCCAAACAACTCTATGGATTGCGATATGTCGTGGAACTCCGCCCGCTGGCCGAATGACTCCGCCGTCTCGGTCAGCAGGGATCGGTTCTGTTCCGTCAAAGTCTCGTCGTGCAGAATGTGAACGCGGACAGTGCTTTGCGTCCGCTCGAATATGGATGCCATGACAACTCCGCAGTACTTTGCGTAGGTTCCCTTGGGGTCGTAAATACTGAAGACAACGTGGACGGCATCCGCCTCTTTCGTCAAAACAGAGCTCCTCCTTCGAGTTGGGCAGGCTAACTTAGTAATTTTAACGTAATTCCGCCGATATTGCCATATGTCAGGCTCGACTGGAGACAAAAACAGTTGTATCCTTAAGCGGCATCGAACCTTGGCGGCTCTTTGGCTGCCGCGCGGGAAGGGGTTTTGATTGTGGAGAAATTGATGGAGGATCTTGAAAGGGGCTTCGGCGCGCAGGTGGAGCTCACGTCGAGCTGGCACGTCGAGGAGGGCGGCATGGAGGCCGAGTACGAGTCGATCATGGCGTCCGCGTGTACGCTGGATCTCGCGGACATAATCGCGGCGCAGCACTTCATGAACTACTCCCTCTGGCACGTGGAGGACACGGCGAGGAGGCTCGACGTGCCTGCCGAGACGATAGCTGACTGCAAGCGTAAAATAGACGTGTTCAACCAGAAGAGGAACGATCTCATGGAGAAGGCCGACGAGACGATAATGAACGCCATTTCCCCGTTCTTGCCGCCTAACGCCGCGGAGAAGTACAACACCGAGACGCTGGGCATGGCCATCGACAGGATGTCGATCATGGCGCTTAAGATCTTCCACATGCGCGAGCAGGCCGAGAGGGCTGACGCCGGTCAGGAGCACATAGCCAAGTGCCGGAGGAAGCTCTCCCAGCTTATGGAGCAGCGAGTGTGGCTCAAGCGCGCCATCTTTGACCTCGTCGACGATTTTTTTGCGGGCAGGAAGTCCATCAGGCCGTACTTCCAGCATAAGATGTACAACGACGAAACCCTCAACCCGGAGCTGTATGGGAAATCATGACGAGCGCCGCGGACGCCCGAGCGTTTAAGATCGCTTTCCTGCTCAGGGACGCTGGAGAGGGCGGCGCCGAACGGTCGTCCCTGAGGCTCGCCAACGGGCTGTCGCGCGGAGGATGTTCCGTGAGCGCCTTTTTTTTAAGAGCGGAGGGCCCCCTGCTCGGCTCTATAGACGATAAAATCGAGGTCGTTGACCTTAAGGGAGGGTTCTTCGATTTTTGCGGGAGGATGAGAGCGATGAAATTCGACTTTCTCCTCCCGGTCTACACTTCGATGAGGGCGCTGCTGGCAAAGCGTTTCATGCTCTCGGGGGATGCCGCCGATGTGAAGGTGGTTCTGTCACAGCGCAACATGTTCACAATGGACCGCGGCTTCATACAGACCAAGCTCCGCTTCGCGAGGTGCAGGGCGCTCTATCCCTGGGCCGCGGCGTGCGTCTGCTTGTCGAACGGG
This sequence comes from Synergistaceae bacterium, assembly GCA_031269245.1. Classification (GTDB taxonomy): domain Bacteria; phylum Synergistota; class Synergistia; order Synergistales; family Synergistaceae; genus JAIRKI01. The sequence continues at coordinate 10,715 of JAISZL010000090.1, forward strand.
GTGGCGGACGAGATGAGGTCGACCGGGTTGCTTCCCGCGGACAAAATCCACGTCGTATACAACCCGGTCGTGACGGACGAGCTGAGGGCTCAGATGGATATGCCAGTGCCGCCGGGCCAGCTCGAGCGCTTCGGGAAGGAGGGGCGCATCGATATGCTCGCTGTGGGGCGGCTTGGCCCGCAAAAGGATTTCTCCACGCTCTTGAGGGCCTTCGCTATGTTCTCGAAATGGTTTGGCGATGCCCGGCTTGTCATCCTCGGAGAGGGCAAGCGACGCCCCCAGCTCGAGGGCCTGGCCCGCGAGCTGGGGATATCGGACAGGCTGTTTATGCCGGGATACGAACCGAATCCCTACCCCTATATGAAACGCGCGTCCCTTTTTGTCATGACATCCCTCTACGAGGGGTTCGCCAACGTGGTGGCGGAGGCGCTGGCCTGCGGCTGCAACGTCGTCTCTACCGACTGCCCCAGCGGTCCGTCCGAGATACTGGATGGGGGGAAATACGGCTGGCTGGCTCGCGCCGGCGACCATGAGGACATCGCCCGAAAGATGGCTCGCGCCGTGTTGTCCCCGATGCCTGGGGAGGTTCTCGTGGAACGCGCGTCATACTTCTCCGAGACAAGGGCCGTGGACGGATATCGCAAGCTCTTCGAGTCGCTTTTAGTCCATAACTGATCCCTATGGTGACGATATAGTGATATCCGACTTGCGACATGTGGCAAATTGTCCCTGATTCCGCCATGCCGCCGGCGATGCCCCGCTCATTTGATCCTTTCCATGGATTCGGATAGCGCCTCCCACGCCGCGTAAGCCTTAGCCAGCGACTCCTCCACGGATTTTCGCTCGATCATCAGGGGCCGCACCAGAGCGGAATCCGCCAGCAGATCTGGGCGGCAGAGGGACTCGTCTATCTCGCCCCGGCGCGCTTCGAGGGCCGCTATCTCAGCCTCCAGCGGTTCTATCCTGTCTATGAATACCCTCCGCTCCCTGTAGAGCCTGTTGCGCTCCCGGGCCTCCTGACGCCGCTTATCCCTCACGGCGGAGACGGGCGGGTCTGGTGTCATCGTATGCTCGGACGCGCGCTGCGGTTCGCCGCGGCGCTCTATGAACCGCGAGTAGTTGCCGAGGTAGTTGCGGAGAGCTCCGCCTCGAATTTCGAGCACTCGTTCGGCAAGGTTGTCCAGGAAGAACCTGTCGTGCGACACTATCAGCAGCGTGCCGCCGTACTGAAGGAGGGCGCGCTGGAAGATATCGCGCGTGCACATGTCGAGGTGGTTGGTCGGCTCGTCTAAGATCAGGAAGTTCGAGTCGGAGAGGAGCAGTTTGAAGAGCGCCACCCTTGACTTCTCGCCTCCCGACAGGATGCGTATCGGTTTTTTTATGTCGTCCCCGCTGAAGAGAAACGCGCCCAGTAGACCGCGTTTGTCGGCCTCGCTCATAGGCGAGCCGGTCCTGCAAGCCTCCTCCCACACCGTGTGAGAGTAATCCAGGTTCTGCGCGCTCTCCTGCGAGAAGTAGGCCATCCTAACGTTGTGGCCGGTCTTGACGAGGCCGCGGTCAGGGGCCTCCGTGCCCGACAGGAGCCGCAGAAGTGTCGACTTGCCCGCCCCGTTCACGCCGACCAGCGCTACGCGCTCGCCCCTGTGTATCTCCAGGTCCAGCCCCGAAAATACCTCGACGCCGCCGTAGCTCTTGGCGAGCGAACGGGCCTCTATGACGTCGTATCCGCTCCGGGGGGCCTCGGGGAATTTTATGCTGACCGTTCTGTTCGGGGCGTCCATCTCGCGTATCTCCATCTTTTCGAGCTGTCTGACACGGCTCTGCACCTGAGCGGCCTTGCTCGATTTGTAGCGGAAGCGGTCGATGAAGCGCCGCATGTGCTCGACGCGCTCGCGTTGATCCTCTATCGCCCGCGCGAGGCGCCTCCTCTCCGCCTCGCGCTCGGTCAGGTACCGCTCGTAGCCCATGGGGTAGCGCGTTATCTCGCCGCGGGACATTTCCGCGATCTCGGTTGCCATGTGGCCGATAAAGAGCCTGTCGTGAGAGACGAAGATCATCACGCCTCTGTGCCCCCTGAGCCAACCCTCCAGCCACTCCATGCTCTCCGTGTCGAGGTGGTTCGTGGGCTCGTCGAGCAGCAGGATGCCGGGCTTCCTGAGGAGTATCGCCGCGAGCGCGAGCCTCATGCGCCACCCCCCGGAGAATTCGCGGCACGGCCGCGTCTCGTCGCCGTCGGCGAAGCCAAGGCCCTTCATCACGCGGCGCGCCGCGGAGTCGAACTCGTACCCGCCCATGTGGGCGAAGTCACGCTCGATCTCCTCGTGCTCCGCCATGCGCCGCGAGAGCTCACGCGAGCCGCCGGGCAGGGCCGATATACGCGCCTCCGCCTCGAACAGCCTCTCCTGAAGCGATGACAGCCCGACGCTGTCCCTCAGGTAATTGATCGCGACGCCGTCCCCCAGTTCGACCAGGTCCTGCGGGAGATAACCGACCGCAACGCGGGGGGCTGTCTCCACGCTCCCGTCGTCCGGCGCGATCCTCCCGGCCAATATGCGAAGCAGCGTCGTCTTGCCGGTTCCATTGTCGCCGACCAAGCCGACGCGCGAGTTTTCGGCTATGAGCCAGTTGAGGTTTTTTACGATGACCTTCTCGCCGAAGGCCATGGAGAGATTTTTTATCAGAATCAGGGTCTTCCCTCCGAGTCGATAATCGCGCGGATCATTGCGCCGGTCATGAAAGCAAGGCACTCGAAGTCGAGGAAGCGCGGCGCGCTTCTGTCGAACATTATCTGTATGTCGGCTGGAAATTCCTCGTCGGCCTCGTAAAAAACTATCTGGGACAAAATTTTGGGCAGCGGCCGCAACTGCCAAACGTGTTTGCCGGAGCTCGACGTCGGAATCTCGACTCCGCCCAGGCTTTCCATAGCGCGGGCGAATCTTCCGTAGTCGTCCGCGAATTCGCGAATCAGCGGGTCGTTCATTATGCTGTTCGCAAGGTTTTTCTGCCCGTCGATCATGCCGGTGAGTCTGTTCAATAGGGCGAAGTCGTGCGAAAAATCGCCGCTGCCGGACGACGTGACATAATAGATAAGGATGCTGCGGATATTTACATTGACGGGTTCTCCGTCCTCCGGCTCGACTCCGTCGTTCGTGATTATGTAATCGCGCCCCAGGAACGAGAGCCTGACCCCGTCCTCTGAGCGCGTCCCGCCAAGGCGGGACGCGCTCTCGGCCCAGTCGAGCTCCGCCAGCTTCGGCAGCAGCGTGGAGTAAATTTTGTCATATCCCTTGCCCATACAATCCGCCTCCGTCGTCATGCCGTACGAGAATATTTTATCAGGAGACGCTGATTTGTTGTAGATACCTGAAGGATAAATATTCAAGAAAACACTGAGTTTATTGCCGAGTGCCTGAAGGGCGGAGATTCGAACCACTCTGGAACCCACTCCCGCCTCCCGCGCGGGGCGGCGATTGGCGGCGCAAAATTTTCTTAAAAATGACGCGCTTGTGTCTCTCGGCGGAAGCGGGCACATGAGTTGAAGAAGCTCGGAAAATAACGACACTTCCTTAAAATTTCACGGATAGATTTGACATGCGGTGACCGGCGATTTAAAATCGCCTAAACGCCGATTTTTATTATTTTGAAGGCGTTGCTCCTTTCGCAAAATTTTGCAAAAAAGCACAAATTTTTACAATACGTTGCATGGGTGTTTGAATATACTATGAATACCGATCATAGCGTTTAAGCAATTTCACCTTGCCTTTTTGTTTGTACCTTACACGACATTTAAAAAATGCTGGTTCACCACTACCATAAAAGTGGAGGCTGTTTAATTCGACAGTGCAGGAGGTCTGACATGGGTAAAATAGTTGACGTGCTCAAAACTGGTAAGATCTTGGTATCGGACGGCGCTTGGGGGACGTTCCTCTACGAGAAGGGGATGAAGGCGGGGGAGTGTCCCGACGCGTGGTCGGTCAACCGCTTCGACGACGTAGTCGACATCGCCAAGAGCTACGCTGACGCCGGCGCCGACATGGTGGAGGCCAACAGCTTCGGCGCGAGCTACTACAAGCTGGAACACTTCGGTCTTCAGGACAGGGCGGCGGAGATCAACGAGTACGCCGCGCGCGCGTCCCGCAAGGGCGCCGGCGACAAGTACGTCATCGCGTCGATCGGCCCCACCGGCAAACTCCTGGTCACCGAGGAGGTTACGGAGGAGGATCTGTACGAGGCGTTCAAGGTCCAGGCCGTGGCCCTCGAAAAGGGCGGGGCCGACGCGGTCTGCATCGAGACGATGAGCGACGCCGGCGAGGCCTGCTGCGCCATCAGGGCGACGAAGGAGAACACCAAACTCGAGATCATCACGACGTTCAGCTTCGACAAAACCGTGCAGGGCACCTACAGGACGATGATGGGGCTGTCCCCGGAGGACGCGGTCAAGGCGTCCCTCGATGCGGGATCTGACATCGTCGGCACGAACTGCGGCAACGGCTTCGAGAGGATGATCGAGATCGTGAGTGAGATGAAATCCGCGTATCCCGACGCTCTGATACTCGTGCACGCGAACGCTGGGCTTCCGCAGAACGTAGACGGCAAGGACTTCTTCCCCGAGACGCCTGAGATGATGGCGGCGCAGGTGGATGATCTCATCAAGGCCGGCGCCAACATCATCGGCGGTTGCTGCGGGTCGACTCCGGCGCACATCGCGGCCATCAAGAAGGTCGTGGACGCGCACAACAAGAAGGCGGCGTAAGGCTGGCGTCATCGGAGGGAGGTCCTCCAGGGAGGCTGGTTTGTCCTCAAATCGGCCAAGACAGACAAAGCGGAGGTGTAGCAATGAAGACCAAGTTTTTGAGCACGGCGATAGGAAGTATGCCATATGAAGACCCGGCGCACGCGGTGGACGTGGCGCTAGCCTCGCAGGACGCGCCCATCTGGCCGCAGCTCCCGTTCTTTGGGTTGAAGGAGCAGATGGAGATTCAGTACAGCGAGGGCGTCCCCTGCGCGGTGATAGACGAGGAGAAGGGGCGCATGTTCTTCGACACCGCCCGCGACTACTCCGACGACTTCGCCGCGTTTTACGACGCGTACACCACGGCGATGGACCCCGACGAGGGTAACGGCGACTGTTCCTCCATGGCTATAACCGAGGAGTTCTCGAAGGGGCTCTTCGCGTTGGATCGAAAGCTCAAGGCGGACGGGAAGAGACTGCCGTGGGTCAAGGTCCAGACGACCGGGCCATGCAGCTTCGCGCTCACCATTACCGACGAGAACAAGCGAGCCATCTACTACAACGAGGAGTTCCGCGACGTAATAATAAAGGCTATGGCCATGAAGTGCCGCTGGCAGATACAAAAATTCAAGGAGTATGCCGACAACGTCATCTGCTTCATCGACGAACCGATCCTATCCGCCTTCGGAAGTTCGACCTACGTGTCGGTGCAGCGCGCTGACGTGGTGGCGCACCTCGCCGAGGTTATCGACGCGGTGCACGCCGACGGGGCCTACGCCGGGATCCACTGCTGCGGCAACACGGAGTGGAGCATCCTGACCGACGCCGGGGTCGACCTCGTCAATTTCGACGCGTATGGGTTCGGCGAGACCATCTCGCTCTACGGCAAGGAGGTCAGGGGGCACCTGGAGAAGGGCAGGGGGCTCGCGTGGGGAATAGTGCCGACGTCCAGCAAGATCATGGAGGAGAGCATCGAGTCGTTGGAGGAGATCCTCGAGAAGAACATGGACAAACTCTCCGGCGTGACCGGACTCGACAAGAGCCTCATCGCTGAGCAGGCGGTGCTCACCCCCTCCTGCGGCACCGGCTCGCTCTCCGTGGCGGAGGCCGACAAGGTGTTCGACATGCTGGGCAAGCTCACCAAGAGGATGAAGGAGAAGTACGGGTTCTGATATGAAGGCGATGCGCGGCCGGAGGCATGAATGGCGGAGACATGATGCCATGTCTTCGTGGTTGCGCCCGATCAATGAGGCATCGCTTAAGATGCGGCGAGGGTGAACGCGATTGAAGATAGCCGTTTCAGGAAAAGGCGGGGTGGGGAAGTCCACCGTGGCGTCAATCATAGCCCTGATGAAGGCCGAGGCCGGAGACAGGGTCCTGGCGCTTGACGCCGATCCGGACGCCAACCTGGCGTCCTCCTTGGGGATACCTCATCGCGAGCAGCGGCGCATAGTCACGATATCTCAGCAGATAGAGCTGATCGAGGAGAGGACCGGTGCCAAAGTGGGGCAGTACGGGCAGGTGTTCAGGCTGAACCCGGACGTGGCCGACGTGGCCGATCACTATGCCTACAAGCACAGGGGCGTGTCGCTCCTCGTGCTCGGGGCGGTGAAGTCCGGCGGAGGCGGTTGCGCCTGCCCGGAGAACACCTTCATTCGCGCTCTCGTCAACGACCTCGTCCTCTTCAAAGGGGACACGCTGATAATGGACATGGAGGCCGGCATCGAGCACCTGGGGCGCGCCACGTCCCAGGGCGTCGACGCGATGCTGGTCGTCGTCGAGCCGGGGCAGAGGTCAGTGGACTGCGCCCTCCTGGTGGAGCGGATGTCGCACGAGATCAGGGTCAAGAGGGTCCTGTTCATGGTGAACAAGGTCGCCTGCGACGCTGACAGAAGCTTCATCAGGGAGGCGCTCCCCAAGAGGGAGATACTGGCCTTCCTGCCGTACTCCGGCGAGATGAGAAACGCCGACCGCGACGGAGCGTCCCCGTATGACTTCCTGGACGACGAAACTCGCGGTCAATATTACGAAATAATAAAGAGGTTGGAGACATGAGCTGTCTGTTCGCTTTATCGGGGAAGGGCGGCGTGGGCAAGACGACGCTGGCCGGCCTGTTTGTCCGCGGTTTGAGGGAGATCGGGAGGAAGCCGATCCTCGCGATCGACGCCGACCCGAACAGCTGCCTCGCCGACATGCTGGGTGTGCGAGTGCGATTTACCATTGGATCGGCGCGCGAGACGGTCCGCGACGAAGCGGAGGCTCAGAAGATATCCAAGCAGGAGCTGCTCAGGATGAAAATCGCTCAGGGCCTGGTCGAGAGCAACGGCTTCGACCTCATCTCCATGGGTCGCCCGGAGGGGCCTGGCTGCTACTGCTACGCAAACAACGTTCTCAAGTCGGCAATAAAGGAGCTTTCCGATCAATACCCCTACGTGGTCTTGGACAACGAGGCGGGCCTGGAGAACCTCTCCCGCAGAATAGTTCAGTCGGTCGACGTGCTGACGCTGGTCTCCGACGCGTCCAACGCCGGCATGAACACGCTGGAGAGGCTCTATGGCCTGGCGCGCGAGATGGGCGTGGGGTTCAGGAAGCTCGTTTTGCTGGTAAACCGAACACGAGGGGGTGAATTGCCTGAATCTGCCGCCCGTGTTCAGAAGAACACCGGGGCGCGGAATATGCTGGCCCTGCCGTACGACGAGGAGATAGCGACCCTGGCCGAGGAGTCGAGGCCAGTCTGGGATGTGAGTGACGAAAACCCGATCTATCGTAAAATATTGGAGCTTGTCAGGGAGACCAGCGGATAATCTGAATTGTTTTGCAATGGCATAATAGCAACATAATGGGCTAAATGAAGAGCATTGGGGGAATAAAATTTCATGGCTGACGCAAGCGCGTATTCAAACAAGGCGGACGACGTCGCATCCGTGGAGATGCTGGAGAAAGCTGGGCTCGACTGTATCGAGACATGCTTTGATCGCTATGAGACTCAAAAAAACCACTGCAAGTTCGGAAAAGAGGGCACGTGCTGCAAGATATGCTACATGGGTCCCTGCCGCATCACGCCCAAGTCACCGAAGGGCGTGTGCGGGGCGGACGCCGACACCATCGCGGCCCGCAACTTCCTGCGCGAGGTGACGGGCGGCACCGCGTCCCACTCAGATCATGGGCGCCACGTCGCCCTCCTGCTCAAGGAGATAGCGCACGGCAAGGAAGTCGGATATGAGGTCAAGGACCCGCAGGCCGTCGTGGAGATAGCCAAACTTTATGGCATCGAGACGGAGGACCGGGAGATGATTGATGTGCTCCGCGATCTCTCCGACATATTCATCGGAGACTTCACCTCGCAGGAGGAGACGATACAGACCGTGTCGCTGGCTCCGCAGAAGACCAGGACGACGTGGGCGGGCCTTGGCGTGATGCCCCAGGGGATAGACCGGATGTGCGTCGAGGCCATGCACCGCACCCACATGGGAGTCGATCACGACTACAAGAACCTGCTCATGCACGCTTTCCGCCAGTCCATAGCCAACGGCTGGGGTGGGTCGCGCATAGCGTCGATGGCGTCCGACATACTGTTCGGAACGCCGCGGGCGCTGCGCACCGAGGTCAACCTCGGCATATTGAACGAGAAGAACGTGAATATATTGGTCCACGGACATGAGCCGACGCTATCCGACATGATAGCGATTGCGGTCAAGGACCCGGAGATAACAGAGTACGCGAAAGCCGCGGGCGCGGAGGGCGTGACGGTCGGCGGCATATGCTGCACGGCGAACGAGATACTCATGCGCCACGGCATACCGATCGCCGGCAACTTCCTGCAGCAGGAACTGGCGCTCGTGACCGGAGCGGTGGAGATGATGATCGTCGACGTGCAGTGCATCATGCCGTCGCTGCCGGTCGTGGCCGAGCACTACCACACGAAGATAGTGGGCACCACGGAGATGGCCAAGACGATAGGCGCCGAGGCGTTCGATTTCAGCGAGGCGCGCGCGTTCGAGTGCGCGAAAGAGCTGGTCAAGATGGCCATCGACAACTTCAAGAACCGTAAGCCGGATCTCGTCAAGATACCCGATAAGAAGGAGACGGTCATCGCTGGCTTCAGCGTCCGCGAGATCAAGTACATGCTCGGCGGGTCGTTCCGCGCGTCGTTCCGCCCGCTCAACGACGCCATAATACAGAACAGGATCAAGGGCGTCGTAGGTATAGTCGGCTGCAACAACCCCAAATTCAAGACGGATTGGTACTGCAACGAGCTGGTGAAGGAGCTCGTGAAGAACAACGTCCTGGTCGTAGAGACGGGATGCTGCGCCATAGCCTCCGGCAAGGACGGCAAGCTGACGCCGGAGACGGCGCTAGAGTACGCGGGCCACGGCCTAAAGGAGGTCTGCGAGGCTGTGGGCATCCCGCCGGTACTGCACATGGGCAGCTGCGTGGACAACACGAGAATACTCGAGGCATGCACCGAGATAGTCAAGGAGGGCGGTTTGGGCGACTCCATAGCCGGACTTCCGGCCGCCGGCGTCTGCCCGGAACTCATGAGCGAGAAGGCGGTTTCCATAAGCTGCTACTGCGTGGCGACTGGCCTTGACGTCTTCATCGGCCACCCGTTCCACATCACCGGAGCCCAGAACGTCTACAAGTTCCTGACCGAGGACGTGCGCGAGATGTTTGGCGCCTCCATGCACTTCGTCGAGGACCCCATCGAGGCGGCGAAGCAGATCGTCGAGGTCCTGGATGCGAAGCGGGAGAAGCTGGGCATCAACAAGAAGTACGAGCGCAAGCTCCTGGAGCAGAAGGACAGGAGGGAGGTGGCGTAAATGTCGAAGATAATCTGTTCAAGCGCCATCAACGGAGCGATCGAGTGGGTGAGGAAGGCAGACGCCGCCGTCACCGAGGCCATAAGGGAGAAGGGGCCGGAGCAGGCCATCGGATTCCCCAGCACGAACTATTACCTTCCTATTATATATTCCTTCACCGGCAGGAAGATGGAGACCCTGCAGGACCTGCAGGGCATCGTGGAGTACTCCAGGAACCTGCTTCCCGCGCGCGTCCTGGACAGCAACTGGCTCCCGTACCTCGGGCAGACGCTTGACGCGGGCGCTGCCGCTCTCTTCGCCTGCGAGGCTATAGAGGCCGTGAAGTACATCATGGGGCCAAACCCGGTCGACGGGATCTGGCTGGGAGCGGCTAACGACGTCATCATGAGGGAGCGCGGCGTCGAGTTCGTCGACGGAAGCGCCCCCGGGTTCGCCGCCGTAACCGGGCGCGCCCCGGACAACGAGACGGCTGTCAAGATAGCGAAGGAGCTTCAGCAGAAGAACCTCTACGTCTTCATGGGCGGCAGCACCGGCGGGCTCCAGTTCGCCGAGCAGCTCGCGGCCGAGGGTGTTCAGCTCGGCTGGGAGACGCGCCTCGTCCCCTTTGGCAGGGACGTGTCGGCGCTGGTCTACGCTCTCGGCTTCGCGAGCAGGACGGCGCTCTCCTTCGGAGGCGTCAAGCCGGGGGACTACGCGGCGAACCTGAAGTACAACAAGAACAGGGTCTTCGCGTTCGTCCTGGCCTTCGACGAGGTCGACGAGGAGAAGTACTCCGCCGCGGCCGGCGCAATAAACTACGGCTTCCCCGTTTTGGCGGACACCGCCATCCCGCAGATACTCCCGACGGGCGTCTGCACATACGAGCACGTGGTGTCGAGCGTGCCGTACGACACGATGGTCGAGAAGGCGCTGGAGGTGCGCGGCTGCAAGATCAAGGTCACGCACGTCCCGGTACCTGTCGCGTACGGCGCGGCGTTCGAGGGCGAGCGCATTCGCAAGGAGGACACCTACGTCGAGTTCGGCGGAAACAAGTCCTCCGCCTTCGAGTTCGTGACAAGCGTCGACTTCGACGACATAAACGACAACGAGTTCGAGCTGATAGGTAAGGACGTGGACGAGGTCGAGCCCGGCTCCGTCCTGCCGCTGGCCATATGGGTCGAGGTCGCGGGGCGCAAGATGCAGCCCGACTTCGAGCCGATCCTCGAGCGCCAGATACACCACCTGGTGAACGGCGCGGAGGGGATATGGCACATGGGGCAGCGCGACATCGTGTGGACTCGAATCTCCAACGACGGCTTTAAGAAGGGCCTGCGCATCAAGGACTACGGCAGGATAATTCACGCCAAGTTCCACGACGACTATCCCGCCATAGTGGACAAGGTGAAGGTCACCCTCGTCACCGATCCTGACGAGGTCGAGAAGCGCCAGAAGATAGCGCGCGAGACCTACGCCTTCCGAAACAAGCGAGTCGAGGCCATGACCGACGAGTCGGTGGATATATTCTACTCCTGCCTGCTCTGCCAGGCGTTCGCCCCGAACCACGTCTGCGTCATCACGCCGGAGCGCTTGGGCCTCTGCGGCGCCTATAACTGGCTCGACGGCAAGGCGGCTTACGAGATCGACGAGACTGGGGGCAACCAGCCGGTCAAGAAGGGCGAGTGCCTCGACCCGGTCAAGGGCATCTGGACCGGCGTCAACGAATACGCCTACACGAACAGCCACAAGACCGTCACCGGTTTCTGCGCGTACTCCATCATGGACCGGCCTATGACGAGCTGCGGCTGCTTCGAGGCGATATGCGCGTACCTCCCCGAGTGCAACGGCGTGATGGTGGTCAATCGCGAGTTCCTGGGCGACACGCCGGTCGGCATGTCCTTCTCGGCCCTCGCCGGCAACGTCGGCGGCGGCGCTCAGACCCCGGGGTTCATGGGTGTCGGTAAGGTGTTCTTAACGAGCCGTAAGTTCCTCTACGCCGAGGGCGGCTATGCGCGTCTCGTCTGGATGCCGAAGGAGTTGAAGGACGCCGTGCGCGAGGACATGGAGAAACGGCTGAAGGAGCAGAACCTCGAGGGCTTCCTCGACAAGATAGCGGACGAGACGATCGCCACCACCGCCGAAGAGGTTAGGGCGTTCATGGAGAAGGTCGGGCATCCGGCGCTTACGATGGCCGACATGGCGGAGTTCGCTCAGAGCGAAGAGGAGGAAGAAGGCCTGCCGCCGCTTCCCACGAGCGTGGAGGACGAGCAGGAGGAAACGGAGGAGGAAGAGGAAGTGAGAGCAGTCATCGACGAGTCCAGCCTGGAGGAACTGAAGACAAAGCTCATTGCCGACGTGAGCGCTGCGGTGGTGAAGGAGTTAGTCGGTGGCATCGTCAACGCCCTTTCGGTGCAGTTCCTCGGAGGCTCCGGCACTATAGCCGTCGGAGGCCCGGCGCAGCCCGAGGCCGCTCCCGCCAAGCCCGCCGCGCCCGCCAAGACGCCGGGCAAAAAGATAGTCGGCGGCATCAAATCATTCGCTGTGCGCCACGACAAGTGCGAGTCCCCGGTCTGGGAGGTCAAGCTGGGCAACTCCAAGGAGGAGGGAGGCACGCGCAGAACCTGCGTGGTAGGAGGCGAGACGGCGAAGCCATTCCATCTCTGGGAGGGCAGCATGCCCCACAAGCCGCTCGTCGCGCTCGAGGTGCTGGACATCGTGACCGATAAATACCCGCCCGTCCTGGCGGACATCTACGGCAGGGACCTGCTCAACGATCCGGTCGAGATGGCCAAGGTGTGCGTCGGCAAGTACGGGGCGGACCTCCTCAGCGTGTCGCTCCTCGGCACCCACCCCGAGAAGGGGGACAAATCGGCGGACGAGGCGGTCAAGCTGGTCGGCTCGATACTGCAGGCGGTCGACGTGCCGCTCATCATCACGGGCCACTCCAACTACGACAAGCACAACGAGGTCTTGAAGGCCGTCGCCCAGACGTTCGCGGGGGAGAACCTGCTCCTCAACTGGGTCGAGCAGGACAACTACAAGACTTTGGCCGGAGCCGCCATGGCGTACGGGCACTCGCTCGTGGCGCAGTCGCCGATCGATGTCAACATAGCGAAGCAGATGGTCATACTGCTCACGAACATGGACTTCCCGAAGGACCGCATTGTGGTGGATCCGACCACGAGCGCGCTGGGCTACGGAGTCGAGTACACGTACTCCGTCATGGAGCGCATCCGCGTGACCGCTCTGGACGGCGAGCCCATGCTCTGCGCCCCGATGGTGGTATCGACGGGAGTTGAGACGAGCAAGATAAAGGAAGCGAAGGCGCCCGAGGCCGACTTCCCGGCCTGGGGCAAGGTGGAGGATCGCATCGCGGCCCTCGAGTTCGTCGCGGCGCAGTCCTACCTGTACGCCGGCGCCGACCTCCTGATCATGTACCATCCGGAAGCGGCGGTTCAGATTAAAAACACCATCGACGAACTGATGGACGGGGCAAGGGGGTAACGTATCATGGCATTGACCGGACTGCAAATTCAAAAACTGCTGCCGAAGACGAACTGCAAGGAGTGCGGCTCGAACACGTGCCTTGCCTTCGCGATGAAGCTCGCGGGCAAGAAGGCCGAGCTCTCCGAGTGCCCGTACGCCTCCGATGAGGCGAAGGCCATTCTGGGCGCGGCGAGCGAGCCGCCGGTGAAGACCGTCACGCTGGGCGAGGCCAAGGTGGGCGGGGAGCTGTATCTCTGCCGCCACGAGAAGACCTTCTTCAACCAGCCGATCTTCGCGGTCAACGTCGACGACACCGACGACGGGCTGAAGGACAAGATTGAGCAGATCAAGAACTACGTCCTGGAGCGAGTCGGCGAGATACTCACCATCGGAGCGATCGCCGTCACCCAGATGCAGGACGACTCACAGAAGTACCTCGACGCGGTCAAGACGGCCGCGGCGTCGGGGCGGCCGATAATACTGCGCGCCAAGAACGCCGCGACCGCTAAGGAGGCCGCCGTGCTGATCAAGGACAACGGCGGCGTCATCGTGAACAGCGTCAAGGAGAGCGCGCTCGAGCTCGCTACAGTGGCGCGGGAGAACGGGCTCATCCTGGGCGTCACCGGCGCGACTTTGGACGAGATAGCGGAGGTCACCGGCCAGGTGAAGGAGAGCGGTTTCAACGACATCCTGCTGGGGATACCGGCGGAGTCGCTGGCGCAGCGCTTCCAGCTCAACACGGTGGCCCGCCGTGCCGCGCTCGGGAATATAAAGACCATGGGCTACTCGTTCCTGCACTTCATCGAGGACGACAACATATACAACGTGCTCCGCGAGTCCACCAACGAGGTCTGCAAGTACGGCGGCGTGATCGTCTTCCCGAAGCTGGATATAGCGTTGATTTCCACGGTCATGACGCTCCGCCAGAACATATACACCGACCCGCAGAAGCCCATCCAGATGGAGCCGGGCATCTACAGGATCGGCGAGCCGACGGAGGACTCCTACGTGTGGCTCACGACCAACTTCTCGCTTACCTACTTCCTCGTGTCAGGCGAGATCGAGGGTTGCGGGCAGAACGCGTGGCTGATACTGCCGGAGTGCGAGGGGCTGAGCGTGCTCACCGCGTGGGCGGCGGGCAAGTTCGGCGGCGACATGATCGCCAAATTCGTGTTGAGCCAGGGGCTGAACGAATCGCAGAAAAATAAGAGCCTCATCATCCCGGGTTACGTCGCGCAGATCAAGGGCGACATAGAGGAAGGGCTTCCCGGGTGGAACATCATTGTGGGGTCGCAGGAGGCGGGGGACATAGAGTCGTTCGTCAACTCGACTCTCAATAAGTAAGCAAGCAGCCTGAACAAAGCCGGCCCCCGGGGCTCCGCTCCGAACCTCCGCGCGTCATGGATATGCGGGGTCTCGGGGGCTAGGCTGTGATTATCGCAGCAATTGGGGAATGTTGATATGCCGCAGATTACTTTTTTGCCTGGGAAACTTGTATGCGAGGTGGAGGTTGGAACGAGCGTGCCGGAGGCGGCCGAGAGGTGCGGGGCGGTGATATCGTACCCTTGCGCCTGCAAGGGGGCGTGCGCGAAGTGCATCGTCAGGGTCGAGCGCGGCTCCCTGGATTTCGCCGACAACGGCAAGCTGTCGTTTGACCTCAAGCGCCAGGGCTTCGTCCTGGCTTGCAGGTCGTCGGTCTCGGAGGACGTGGAGGTCCTCATACCGTCCTCGGTTGGCGACGAGGCGGGGCAGTTCTCGGACGCGATTAGCCGCATGGGGGTGGATGAGGACCTCTTCCCCACCGAGCGTGACATAAAGCCGCTCGCGTCGTGCGCTAAGATATCGGTTGCGCCGGCGGAGATGTTAGATGGGCTCGGCGACTACGACCGCTTCGTCCAGGCCGTTAGGGACTCGTCCCCGGCCGCCGCGGTGGATCTTCCGCTGGACCTGCTCCAGCATCTGCCGGACGTCCTTCGCGAGAGCGATGGGGATGTTTTCGTCTGGCGCGCCGACGAGGGGGGCGTATCGCGCATCGTGGATATAAGGTCGTCAGCCCCGGAGACGGATTACGGGGTGGCCGTCGACATCGGGACCACGACGGTCGCTGTCCAGCTCGCGGACGTGACGCGAGGGAGGATAGTGGACACGGTCACGCAGTACAACGCGCAGATCGACAGGGGCGCGGACATCATCAGCAGGATCACCTACGCCAAAAATTTCGACAGAATACGAGAGATGCGAGGGCTCGTGCTCTCCACCATAAACAGGGGCATCTCGGAGCTTCGCGAGAGAAACGGCAATATTCCGAAGGACGAGATACGCAACGTCGCTATTGCGGGCAACACCACGATGGCGCACCTTTTCATGGGTATAAGGCCCGAGTACATTCGGCTCGAGCCGTACACTCCGGCCGTCATGAGGGTGCCGCTTCACAGGGCATCGGAGCTCGGGCTGGAGGTCAACCCCAACGCGCTGGCCTGGGTGTCGCCGAACGTCGGCAGCTACGTCGGAGGGGACATAACGGCCGGTATACTCTGCACGGACTTCGCGCGCGGCGTCCAGGAGGTCTGCCTCTTCATAGACATAGGCACGAACGGCGAGATCGTGCTGGGGAACGGCGACTTTTTGCTGGGGTGCGCGTGCTCGGCGGGGCCCGCGTTCGAGGGGGGCGGCATCGAGCGGGGGATGCGCGCGTCGAGGGGGGCGATAGAGCGCGTGGAGGTCGATCCAGAGTCGGGGGAGTGCCGCTGCTTCGTGATAGGCGGCGGCGAGCCCAAGGGCATCTGCGGATCGGGCCTCATATCGCTTCTGGCTCAGTTGCTCGACGCGGGGATCATAGACCAGCGGGGGAAATTGGACCGCTCCGGGAAATATCCGTCAGTCAGGGTCGCGGGCAAGACGGCCAGATATGTCATGGTCCCATCCTCCGAGGGCGATCCCGGCGTGTATCTGACCGAGCATGACATAGACAACTTCATAAGGGCAAAGGCGGCGATCTTCTCGGCCTGCGTCACCCTCTTAAACAGCGTAGACATGGACTTCGGCGCGATAGACAAGTTCTACATCGCCGGCGGCTTCGGGAGGTACATCGCCATAGACAGGGCGCGGACGCTTGGCCTGCTGCCGTTCCTCGACGAGGATAAGTTCCTCTACATAGGCAACTCGTCTCTCTCCGGGGCGTTCATGTCCCTCTTGTCGGAGAGGCACAGGAACATGGTCTCGGAGTTGGCCAACAGGATAACG
Source organism: Synergistaceae bacterium (assembly GCA_031269245.1). Classification (GTDB taxonomy): domain Bacteria; phylum Synergistota; class Synergistia; order Synergistales; family Synergistaceae; genus JAIRKI01. Next base: position 26,972 of record JAISZL010000090.1, read on the forward strand.
TATATCGACTTGAGCACCGAGGCCGGGTATATGGACGAGTACGTGGCGGCGATGTTCCTGCCGCACACCAACATGGAGCTGTTTCATGGAAAGGGGAGTGGGGTATGGGCGCGCTGACGGGGATTAGGATGCCCAAATTGTCGGACTTCGACGAGTATAAGATACTGCGCCTGCACCACAAGGTGGGCGACGCGGTGAAGCGAGGGGATATATTCCTGGACGTCATGACCGAGGAGGGGAACGAGCGTAGCGTCGGCTTCTACCTCGGCGGGACGATAAAAGAAATAACGGTTTCCGATGGCAGCTACGTCAGAGAGGACTCGCTGCTCGGAGTGATGGATGAGGACAAATAATTAAGGAGGCGGCGTAGATATGTGCGGAATTTACCAGAATCCCTATGAAATCGCGAGATCTCTGACGGTTGCCGCGACCGAGAAGGTCGTCATAAACCCGGCGGGGAAGAGCGTGGAGGAGAGCAACGCGGAGCTTGGCCGTCAGGTCGCGCTTGTCTACAGGACGATCCTGCGCGAGCTGCTGCGCGACGAGCTGGCCCAGGACGGCGGCGGTCTGGACCTGGAGTCGCGCGACCACGTGCACAGCCACTCGCACGAGCACGGCGACGACGACCACTCTCATGACCACGTGCACAGCCATTCGCATGAGCACGATCACAGCCATATCCACTCGCACTAGCGCCAGTGAGGCCGGATACGCGCGCGGATTTTTGAGCCGCGCTTGGGCTTGAGTTTGCGCTTCGCGTCTCTTATAATGCGCTAACGCGAATTTGAGGCCGGGGACGGAGGTCGGTTGGGTCAGTTAAAATATCCTATGGCGGAGCTTAAGCGCGCCTTTTCTCGCATATGTGAGCGTTACTCGTGAGTTTCTCGCGGTACGGCGACTTTGGCGGTGCTTATGGATGTGTTTTGCTGTTTTTAATGACAGGGCAGGGATGACCGGATGGAGCTTGAAAACCGCAGGTGGTACGAATTCGATTTGAAGCTCGCAGTCGAATGCTCGAACTCATACTCCGCCTCCACGGGGCTCGGGTGCACTGTGCTGGGCGCGGACGGGGAAATCCTGCACGAGGTCGGCTACAACTGTTCGCGCTGCGCCGTCTGCTCCGAGCTCGGCATCGACAAGGCCAGCTGCGCGAAGGTCCACGCGTATGGTACGAGCGAGGCCGAGCGATTCGGGGGGAAGTACGTCTACTTCTGCCCGATAGGCCTGAACTGCTTCGTCTCACCGATAGTGGGGCAGAGGGCGGGCGCCGCTAAGGTCACGGCCGGACCGTTCCGCATGATCGACATGGACGACTACATAGCGTACGACTTGAAAAACCTGCACGGCATGGACAGAGGCAAGATCGACGACCTCCTTCCCGTGTTGCACGAGATACCGTACGTGGCGCCCGGCAGGGTCAACTCCCTCTCGACGCTGCTCTTCATGGCGGTGGGCTTTATGAACAACGTCTCGTCCGCTAACAGGATGCTTGACAACCAGACCTCAGACTACATCCAGGGGCAGATAAACGACTACATAATGAGGCTCAAGAGCGGCGCTAATCAGGAGGATCTGCAGCAGTATCCTTTCGAGACCGAGCGCGAGCTCTTAGCGAGTGTGACCGACTCGAACAAGCCGAAGGCACAGAGGCTTTTGAACGAGCTGCTCGGGCACATCTTCTTCGCATCGGGGGGGGATTTTTCGAGGATAAAGACCCGCGTTTACGAACTGCTGACGATGCTCTCGCGCGCCGCGGTCGACGCCGGAGCGTCTCCCGAGTACACGTTCCAGCTCACCCACGACTTCTTCACGAAGTCCCAGAACATCGCTAATATCGACAACCTCTGCTTCAACCTGACCAAGATCACCAACCAGTTCATCGACTGCGTCTTCGCGTTCTCGGACGTGAAGAACGTAAACGTGATCCACAGGGCGCTGCAGTACATGCGGCAGAATTACCACAACAAGGTGTCCTTGAACGCTGTCGCGCAGGTAGTCGACCTGTCCCCGTCGTATTTCAGCAAGGTGTTTAAAAAGGAGATGGGCTGCAACTTCAACACGTACATGAACACCGTCAGGATCGAGAAGAGCATAGCGCTGCTGCGGTACGACAATTTGACGCTCTCCAATATCGCGACGGCGGTCGGCTTCGAGGACCAGAGTTACTTCACCAAGGTATTCAAACGCATCACCGGCGTCTCCCCTCACCGCTTCATGAAGACGCGGGGCAGGGCGCAGGCGGACGACCAGTCCCAGGGCGCTGACAAACTTCCCGCTTGAGCCGGGAATCTGGAAGAGCGAGAATTTTTAATATTTTTTAATGAGAAACTGGGGGAAATTTTTTGACGTTATACGCTGCTTCCTGCAGGCAAATCCATACGAAGGAGCTGTAAATAGGTCATGACATTGCCAACGTTTAAGGGCGGAGTGCATCCGCCGGACGGGAAATCTCTGACGGAGTCCAAGGAAATAGAGGTGCTTCAGCCCGTCAAGGACTTGGTCTATCCGATGTCGCAGCATCTCGGGCCGCCGTGCTCCCCAATCGTCAAGAAGGGCGACCGCGTCCTGGCGGGCATGAAGATAGCCGACTCGGACACGTTTGTGTCGGCCCCGATCATGGCGAGCGTGTCGGGCATGGTAAAGGACGTGGGCATGAGGATGACCATATCCGGGGGCATGGAGACGTGCGTCGTGGTGGAGAACGACGGGCGGTACGAGCACTCCTCCGAGCTGCTGCCCCATCCCGACTACGAGTCCCTCGACCCGAAGGAGCTTATCAGGATAATAAGGGAGGCTGGCATCGTCGGCATGGGCGGCGCCACGTTCCCGACGCACGTCAAGCTCTCGCCCCCTCCGGACAGGAAGATCAAGTGGATCATCGTGAACGGCGCTGAGTGCGAGCCTTTCCTCAACTGCGACAACAGGCTCATGCTGGAGCACCCGGAGCCGATAATCGGCGGGCTCGAGATATGCATGAGGATTTTCCCGGATGCGGAGGGCATAATCGCGATCGAGAACAACAAGCCGGAGAGCATCAAGCGGATGGAGGGCGAGCTGTCGGAGCGCGGCGGCAGGATCCGTGTCGTGCCTCACGCGGTCAAGTACCCGCAGGGCGCGGAGAAGATGCTCATTTATTCGATCACCGGACAGGAGATACCGCCCGGCGCGCTGCCGGCCGACGTGGGTTGCATCGTCTTCAACGTCAGCACCATGGAGCACATCTGGCTCGCCGTCGTCGAGGGCATCCCAGTAATAGAGCGCGTCGTCTCCGTGACGGGGGACGTTATAGCGAACCCAAAGAACATATCCGCTCCCATAGGGACGTGCATCCGCGAGCTGATCGACTGCGCGGGAGGCTTCACCGAGGAGCCGGCCAAGGTTCTGTCCGGCGGCCCGATGATGGGCATCTCCATGAGGTCGATAGACGTGCCGACTGTGAAGGGCACGTCCGGGATACTGGCACTCTCCGCGCGCTCTTCGATCTGCCCGCCGGAGTCGAACTGCATCCGCTGCGGCAGGTGCATAGAGGGATGTCCGATGGGCCTCGTGCCGACGAACCTGGACAAGCTCGTCAGGTTAAGGGAGTACTCGGAGTTCGAGTCGGGCGGCGGCATGAACTGCATCGAGTGCGGAAGCTGCACCTACGCCTGCCCCGCCTTTCGCCATCTCACGCAGAGCTGCCGGGACGGCAAGGCCGGGGTAATGGCCGCCCGCAGAAGAGAACAGGCTTTGAAGAAGGGGTGATGAGAAGATGGACCGTCTCCTCGTAGTGGCGAGCTCGCCTCACATAAGATCGGATATGAGCTCGCGAAAGATAATGGCGCTCGTCATAATGTCGCTGATCCCCGCCGGGATCGCGGGAGCGTACTTCCTCGGCGTCCGGTCGATATTGGTGACGGCTGTCGCGGTGGTGTCGTGTGTCGCCGCGGAAGCCCTGTGGCAGAGGGCGGCGCGCCAGCCCGTCACGGTCTCGGACCTGTCGTCCGCGTTGACCGGCTTGCTCCTGGCCTACAATCTCCCGCCGGCGATACCGCTTTGGATGCCGGCAATCGGCGGTTTTTTCGCCATCATCGTGGCGAAGCAGTTATTCGGCGGGCTGGGGCAGAACATAATAAACCCCGCGCTCGCCGGCAGAGCGATGATGCTCATATGCTGGCCGGTCGCGATGACGACGTGGACGATTGACGGCGTCAGCGGCCCGACGGCGCTGGCCATCATCAAGGGTGCGGAGTCCGTGTCGGCGGAGCAAGGGTTGCCGACGCTTTTAGACGCGCTGATCGGCAGAATGGGCGGTTGCATAGGCGAGACTTCGGCGATAGCCCTGCTTGCCGGCGGCGTTTTTCTCATAGCTCGCGGGATCATCTCCTGGAGGATACCCGTCATCTACATAGCCACGGTCGCCGCGGCGTCCGTCGTCTTCGGGCGCGCGGCCGGTCCGCTGTATGAGGTGATGTCGGGAGGGCTGATGCTGGGTGCCTTCTTCATGGCGACTGATTACGCCACGTCGCCGCTCACGCCGAAGGGGCAGATCATATTCGCCGTCGGCTGCGGCGTTATAGCGGCCCTCATACGGGCCTACGGCGGATACCCGGAGGGAGTGTCCTACTCCATCCTCATCATGAACCTCACGGTGCCGATAATCGACAGGGCCACGGCCCCCAAAATCTTCGGGGAGGTGAAGAAGCATGGCGCATGAATCCGCAAGCGCGCAGAATTCTCCCAACGCGCCGGAGGGCTCTGGGAGCATGAAAAAAATAATCCACCTCGGAGTGGTGCTCTTTACGGTCACCGCCATAACCGGCCTGATACTCGGTGCGGTGAATGACATAACGGCGGAGCCCATACGGCGAACCCAGGCGCGCCTCAAGGCGGAGGCATTGGCCGCGGCGTTGCCGGAGGCGGAGGCGTTCTCGGCGGTCGATCTGTCGTCCAAGGGGGGGAGCGCCATCATAAGGGACGTCCAAGCTGGGTCCGCCGGCGGGAAAACCGTGGGCCACTGCATCACTGTGGCCCCGTCGGGCTACGCTGGGGCGATAGAGATAGTGGTGGGCATAAACGAGTCCGGGGGATTGAGGGCCATCCGCATACTCAGCCAGAGCGAGACGCCCGGCCTCGGGGCGAAGGCTCCTCTCCCCGAATTCTCCGGACAGTTCGCCGGCAAGGACGCTGAGCGCCTCGTCGTGGTGAAGAGCAAGCCATCGGCGCCCGATCAGATTCAGGCGATTTCGGGGGCCACGATCACGTCGGACGCCGTCACGAGTGGCGTGAACAGCGCTCTCGAATACTGGAGAGACAACCTGAAGTCTCAAGGGAGGTAACAGCGGTGAACAACCCATTCAAGATCATCAAAAACGGCATAGTCACTGAAAATCCTACGCTGGTGCAGTGCATCGGCCTGTGCCCGACGCTCGCGGTCTCGACGAGCGCTGTGAACGGCATCGGCATGGGCATCGCCGCGACGGCCGTCCTGATCGGCTCGAACATGGCGGTGTCGGCCATCCGTAAGTTCGTCCCGGACGAGATACGGATACCGATATTCATAGTCGTCATCGCCGGGTTCGTAACGGTGGTGCAGCTTCTGATCGCCGGCTTCGCCCCCGCGCTGGACAGGGCGCTCGGCATATTCATACCCCTCATCGTGGTGAATTGCATAATACTGGCGAGGTCGGAGGCTTACGCGTTCAAAAACGGCGTAGTGGACTCGTTCTTCGACGGCATCGGCATGGGCCTCGGCTTCACGATAGCGCTCACTGCGATGGGCGCGTTCAGGGAGATACTGGGCAACGGCACGGTGTTCGACATAAAGATGACTCCAGAGGGCTTTCAGCCGGCGCTCCTGATCATACTGGCTCCCGGCGGCTTTATGACGCTGGGGATATTCATGGCCCTCTTCAGGCAGTATCAGTACTGGTCGGCGGAGCGCGCCGGGGCGGCGTCTCCGGTGATCCAGAACGGAGAGTGCGCCGCGTGCGGCGCGGCTCCGCTGTGCGGAGCGTTAGGGTCCGCGCCGGACGGTCCTGGGGACCGCGGGCCGCGTAAAAATGGCTCAACGGCCCCGGCCGCGGGGGGCGAAGCGTGATGAGCGTGCTGCTGCTGTTCATAGACGCGATATTCGTCCACAACATACTGCTCTCCCGATTCCTGGGGTGCTGCCCGTTTCTCGGGGTTTCGACGAAGAGCGACACGGCCAAGGGCATGGGGGTGGCGGTCATATTCGTCACCGTTTTGGCGGCGGTGGTCACGTGGCTCGTCTACAACATGGTGCTCGTGCCGCTTCATCTCGAGTACCTCTACACGCTGTCGTTCATCCTCGTGATCGCGGCCCTGGTCCAGTTCGTGGAGCTGGCCTTGAAGAAGATAAACCCGGTGCTCTACAAGTCGCTCGGCATATTCCTGCCGCTCATCACGACGAACTGCGCCGTGCTGGGGGTGGCGGTCATCAACATGAAGGAGCACCCCGACTCGTTGCTGGAGGCCTCGGTGAACGCCCTCGGCGCGTCGATTGGTTTTCTTTTGGCCATAATCCTCATGGCCGGCATCCGCGAGCGGATAGAGCGCAACACCAACATCCCGCGCTGCCTGCACGGGCTGCCAATCGCGCTCGTAACCGCCGGCCTGATGTCGATAGCCTTTATGGGCTTCAGCGGCATCATCAAGTAGAATGGCACTCTGAGGAGGGGGGAGGAACATGATCACTTTCGCTGGAATGGCATATCCCGTGGCGGTGCTTGGCGCGCTCGGGCTCGCGTTCGGCGCGCTCCTGGCGTTCGCGTCGATAAAGTTCTTCGTGGCGGTGGACGACAGGGTGGCGAAGATAAGGGAGCTGCTGCCCGGCGCCAACTGCGGCGGCTGCGGTTACCCCGGCTGCGACGGCTACGCTGACGGCGTCGTGAACTCCGGCGCCAAGACGAACCTCTGCGCCGCCGGAGGCCCGTCGCTGGCCTCGGGCATAGCGTCGATAATGGGTGTGGAGGGCGAGGCCGCGGTGCCGATGCGAGTCTTCCTCAAGTGCAAGGGCTCGCCGGACTTCTCCGTCCGCAACGCCGAGTACATAGGCGTGCGCGACTGCCGCTCCGCCGCCATAGTCCCCGGCGGCTCGCCGAACTCATGCCCATTCGGGTGCATCGGGTTCGGCACGTGCGCCAAGGTCTGCGTCTTCGGCGCGCTCTCCATAGTGAACGGGCTCGTCCGCGTGAACCCGAACAAGTGCGTGGGTTGCGGGACGTGCGCGGCCACCTGCCCGAAATCCGTGCTGAAGCTCATACCCAGGTCGTCCGAGATACAGGTGAGCTGCAACTCCAACTGGAGGGGCCCGGACGTCAAGAGGGTCTGCTCCGCGGGTTGCATAGGGTGCGGAATCTGCGTCAAGGCGTGTCAGGCGGGGGCGATAACGCTGAGCGCGAACCTGGCGTCGATCGACGGGACGAAGTGCACGAACTGCGGCGCGTGCGCGGCGAAGTGCCCGGCCAAGTGCATCGGGAGCGCGGCGCCGGAGGAGATGAGGAAGTCGGCGTAATACACGCCGCCGGCCAACCTCCGCCGATATTTTTCGCGCCAATTCGCGACGGCCGGCCTCCCGTATGATCGGGAGGCCGGCTTCGTTTTCAAATTGGTGTTAAACGCTTCACCCTTCTGGCCTTTGACTTCAAATTGATATGAGGCGTCCGTTGGGCTATAATTACCTGCACTGTCAAAAACAAAAAATTAGTCCGCTCGGGATTTCGCCGGCAGGGAGGTATTTGAGTTTGAACTTTCAGGAATTGATCATGCGCCTTGAAAATTTCTGGACAGGCAGGGGGTGTGTCCTGCAGCAGCCGTATGACGTGGAGGTCGGGGCCGGCACGATGAACCCGGCCACGACGCTTCGCGTGATCGGCCCGGAGCCGTGGCGGGCGGCTTACGTGGAGCCGTCGCGGCGGCCGACCGACGGGAGGTACGGCGAGAATCCGAACAGGCTGCAGCACTACTATCAGTATCAGGTGATACTGAAGCCATCCCCGGAGGACGTGCAGGATCTCTACCTCGACAGCCTCAGGGCGCTGGGGATAGACCCGCTGGACCACGACATACGCTTCGTGGAGGACGACTGGGAGAACCCGACCACTGGGGCATGGGGGTTGGGCTGGGAGGTCTGGCTCGACGGGATGGAGATAACGCAGTTCACGTACTTCCAGCAGTTCGGCGGCGTTGACATGTGCCTCGTCCCAGCGGAGCTGACCTACGGCGTCGAGCGCATCGCCATGTATGCGCAGGGGGTGAACAACGTTTACGACCTCGAGTGGACCGGGCGGGTGAAGTACGGCGACGTCCACCATCGCTCCGAGGTCGAGGGCTCGACGTACAATTTCGAGCTGGCGGACACCGACATGCTCTTCAAGCTCTTCAGCATGTACGAGGCCGAGTCGTCCCGAGTCCTGGAGAGCGGCATGGTATTGCCCGCTTACGACTACGTCCTCAAGTGCTCGCACACGTTCAACATCCTGGACGCCCGCGGCGCGATAAGCGTCACCGAGAGGACCGGCTACATAGGCAGGGTGCGCGCGCTGGCGAGCGCCTGCTGCGAGGCTTACCTCGCCCAGCGCGAGGCGATGGGGTATCCTCTCATGGGAAAATTTGACGGGGAGCGCGCGCGTCCCGCCGAGAAGGGGGACGAATCCCGGTGACGAGCCGCGACCTGCTGTTCGAGATAGGAGTGGAGGAGATACCGGCCCGCTTCATGACGTGGGTCATCGAGGAGCTGGACGGGCTGGCTCGACGGGGGTTCGGCGATCTTCGCGTTCCGTTCGCCGGCCTGAAGGTAACGGGGACCCCGCGCCGCATCGCGCTCACGGTGAGCGGGCTCGCCGCCCGGCAGGATGATTTCGAGGAGACGGTGAAGGGCCCGCCCAGGACACAGTCCGTCGGACCGGACGGCGAGTACACTCAAGCGGCGCTCGGATTCGCCAGGAGCAGGGGCGTCGGGCCGGAGGACCTCTCGTTCGCTCCCGTCAAGGGCGTCGAGTATCTCCATGCCTCGGTCAGGAGGCCAGGCGGGAAGACCGCGGAGCTGCTGCCCGATTTCCTGTCGGGCCTCATTAAGAAGATAGTGTTTCCCAAGAGCATGTACTGGGAGGACCAGAGCCTGCGCTTCGCGCGCCCCGTCAGATGGATCGTGGCGCTCTGGGGAGACGAAATCGTGCGCGTCAGGTTCGGCGGCGTCGAGAGCGGCGCGGTGAGCCGGGGACACAGGTTCATGGGAGGCTCCGCCGTTGAGATAAGGTCCGCCTCCGAGTACGAGGCGGTGTTGGAGCGCGAGTTCGTCATAGTAGACCACGAGCGCCGCAAGAGGATGATACTGGACGGGATAGCCGAGATAGAGCGCGCCGTCGGCGGGGACGCGGGCGACGACCCGGAGCTGCTGGAGGAGAACGCGCAGCTCACGGAATACCCGATACCCTTCTGCGGATCGTTCGACGAGGAGTTCCTGGACATACCGGAGGAGGTGCTGATCGCGACGATGAGGAAGAATCAGCGATACTTTCCGCTGAGGGACCGCCGCGGCGGGCTGATGGCCAAGTTCATCGGGATCAGCAACAACAGGGCTCGCGACATGAGCGTCGTCCGTGGGGGGAACGAGCGCGTGCTGCGCGCCCGGCTGTGCGACGCGGCGTTCTTCTGGAGGGAGGATCGGGCGCGGACGCTTTCGTCCCGCCTGCCCCAGCTCAAAAAAGTCCTCTATCAGGAGCGGCTGGGCTCGATGTACGACAAGTCCGAGCGCGTCAGGGCGCTGGCCGGGTGGCTTGTCGGGAGGCTGGGCATGTCGGATATCGCGAAGTCCGTCGACAGGGCGGCCGCGCTCGCGAAGGCCGACCTCGTCACCGGCATGGTCTTCGAGTTCCCGGAGGTCCAGGGGGTGATGGGGCGCGAGTACGCGAGGCGCGAGGGGGAGAGCCCGGAGGTAAGCGACGCCATCTTCGAGCAGTACCTGCCGCGATTCGCCGGCGACGCGCTCCCGAAGAGCGCTGTCGGCGCCGTGATCGGCCTCTGCGACAGGGTCGACTCCATCATCGGCATTCACAAGATAGGGCTGCCGCCGTCCGGCTCGCAGGACCCCTACGGGTTGCGCAGGGCCGCGCGCGGCATAAACGAGATACTGTGGGGAGTGGGGCTAGACGCCGATATGGGCGAGCTCCTGGGCAGGGCGGGCGAGAACCTCGCGGCGGACCGCGCCGTCATGGAGCGGGTCGAGGAGTTCTACAGGCAGAGGCTGCGCAATCAGCTCCGCGAGAGAGGCCACGCGCACGGCACCACGAGCCTCGCCGTCTCCTCCATGTGGCGCCGCCCTCTTCAGGCGCTTAAGATGCTGGACGCGTTCGGCGAAGCGAGCGGCGAGGAGTGGTTCGCGTCGCTCGTACTGTCCGCGGTGCGCGTGAGCAACATACTGAACAAGGCGGCGGAGGCCGATATGTCCGCACTCGAACGGGCCCGGTCATTGGAGACGGCGGCGGAGCGCGTTCTTGCGGCCGCGCTCCGCCGCCAGGCCCCGCTCGTCGCTGACGCGCTCCGCGGAGGGGACTGGAAGTCCGTCTGCGTGGCGCTGTCGGACCTGAGCGGCGCGATCTCGGGCTTCTTCGACGGGGTCATGGTAATGGACCCGGACCCGGGCATACGGGCCGGCAGGCTCGGGTTGCTGTCGAGGTGCAGGGAGCTCTTCGACTCCATCGGAGACTTTTCGCTGCTGAAATAAAGGGAAACGCTATCATTTTTATTTTCACCCGCAGGGTGAAAATAAAAATATAGAGAAAGGGTGCGGGCAGAGCCAGCGGTTTTGATCCTGTGGTTTGAGGTTTGAAATCGCGGCTGGCGGCGGTTATCGTATATAATTTATAACCGGCATACGCAATGCCGATTCGATTTCAAACGATCGCCCGATGACGCGAAGCTCCTGTCTCTCGGCTTTGGTCCGTTTGGTTTCGGATTGGCATGAATGTTTTGGAGGTATTTTGTCTCGGATAGAGAGGTGTTGCCCTGTGTGGGGAAAGGATATCGGTATAGATCTCGGGACCGCGACGGTTCTGATCTTCATAAAGGACAAGGGGGTCGTCCTGCGGGAGCCGTCCGTCGTTGCGATGGATCAGAACAGCGGAAAGATACTGGCCGTCGGCGACGACGCCAAGCTGATGATAGGCAGGGTGCCGGGTAACATAGCGGCCGTCCGCCCGCTGAAGGACGGGGTCATAGCGGACTACACCATGACCGAGGTCATGCTGAGGCTCTTCATCAAGAAGGTGACCAGCGGGCTGGAGCGGATAATGCGCCACCGCGTTATGATCTGCGTCCCCTCCGGGGCGACCGACGTGGAGCGCCGGGCCGTCCTAGAGGCGGCGCTGGAGGTGGGGGCCAAGGAGGCTTATCTCATCGAGGAGCCGATGTCGGCCGCTATAGGGGCGGGGCTCGAGATCGCCGAGCCCCGCGGCAACTTGGTCGTCGACATAGGGGGAGGGACGACCGACGTGGCGGTCATATCGCTGGGCGGCATCGTGGTGTCCGAGTCCCTGCGCGTCGGCGGCGACAAGTTCGACGAGGCCATCATGCGCTACGTCAGGAAGCAGTTCAACCTGGCGATAGGGGAGCAGACGGCCGAGGATCTTAAGGTCCGCATCGGCACGTGCTTCCCGATGGATGAGGATCTGTCGATGGACATTCGGGGCCGCGACCTCATCCACGGGCTGCCGAGGCAGGTCACGATCACCAGCTCCGACGTCTCGAAGGCCATAGAGGAGTCCATCGGGATGATAATTCATGGAATCAGGAGGGTGTTGGAGCTAACGCCGCCGGAGTTGGCAGCCGATATTATTGACAGGGGAGTCATACTGACGGGCGGGGGTGCCCTGCTCCGCGGATTGCCCGAGCTGGTGACGCAGCAGACGGAGATAGACACGATAGTGGCCGATTCGCCGATGGAGTGCGTCGTCCTGGGCACGGGCAAGACCCTCCAGACGCTGGACAAGTTCAGGGAGTCCGGCACGGTTCTCTCAGCTATAAGAAGGGGCGGCAGGCGGCGCTGACGCGATCGCCTCCCCCGCGCTTCAAGACGTCCGGGAGGCGGTGCAATGTTCAGAGGTATTTACACAGGAATGTCCGCGATGCTCGTTCAGGAGAGGATGCTGGACGTCGTCGGCAACAATCTCGCTAACGTCGACACGGCCGGCTTTCGGGGGCGCGTCGCGGTGAACAAATCGTTTCCCGAGGTCCTCATGGACAGGGTCGAGCGCTACACGATAGTGGACGAGGCCGTCAACGAGGAGCTCGGCGACCGCAAGTTTTTCCCCTACGTCAGGGGGCGGACGACGATCGGGTCGATGGCTCTGGCCAACGTCCTGAACGAGACCGCCATGTCGACTGGGCCGGGAAACGTGCAGATCACGGAAAATCCGCTCGACGCCATGATAAATGGCGAGGGCTTCTTTGTGGTGGAGGATGGAAGCGGGAACACGTTCTACACCCGCGCCGGGAACTTCCAAAAGGGGCCGGGCGGCGAGCTGATGACCCACGAGGGGGAGTTCGTCATGGGCGACGGCGGCAGGGTCGAGCTGGGCGAGGCCACGAGATTCTTCATCAGCGGGAACGGCCAGATCTTCGCCGACAACGCGCTGGTCGGCCAGCTTCAGGTGGCGGTGTTCGAGAATCCCACATATCTTCGTCAAACGGGTAAATCGCTTTTGAGCGAGACGCCGGAGTCGGGAACGCCTCAGCCGGAGGAGGCCCCCTCCATCGTGGGCGGCGCCATAGAGCGCTCCAACGTGCAGGTCGTGCTGGAGATGGTGAGGATGATCGAGGCCAACAGGGCCTACGAGGCGGCCGGCCGCGCGGTGACGATTCAGGACGAGCTCTCCGGCAGGCTTTACACGTCAGTCGCCAGGCCGGCGTAAAGATTTAAGTATTATAATTGGGGGTATGTCGTAATGTTGCGCTCTCTCTGGTCCGGGGCAAGCGGGATGATTGCCCAGCAGACTCATCTGGACGTCGTGTCCAACAACCTGGCGAACGTCAACACGTCGGGTTTCAAAAAGGTCAGGGCTGACTTTCAGGACCTGCTCTATCAGATCGCGCGCGAGCCGGGAGCCCCGGTCGAGCCGGATTCGATGATCCCGACCGGCATCCAGGTCGGCCTCGGCGCGAAGGTCGTGGGCACCACCAGGATGTTCGGCGTCGGTTCCCTCCAGAACACCGACAACCCTACCGACCTCGCCATCACGGGAGACGGTTTTTTCCAGGTCACGATGCCAGACGGCACGATCGCGTACACGCGCGACAGCAACTGGAAGATAGACGCTAACGGGCAGATAGTCTCCCATGACGGTTTTCTCATGGATCCGGCGGTGGTGGTACCGGACGGTGCTATGGACTTCAGCGTCAGCAAGACCGGCGCCATATCAGTCAAGCCGGAGGGCGGGACGGCGTTCGAGGAGATAGGCCAGATAGAGCTGGCCAGGTTCATCAACCCGGCCGGACTCCGCGCCGTCGGCGGCAACCTCTTCGTCGAGAGCGACGCCAGCGGGCCGCCGGTCGTGGGTAACCCCGGTGAAGCCGGGTATGGGGGGATAGAGCAGATGCACCTCGAGATGTCGAACGTGCAGGTCGTCGAGGAGATGGTCGAGATGATAGTGGCACAGAGAGCCTACGAGGCCAACTCCAAGACCATAACGACCGCCGACGAGCTTCTTCGCATAGCCAACAACCTGAGGCGGTAACGCCGGGGAAGCGTGAATGCCATGAAGCCGGTTCACAGGCTCCTTCCCACGTTAGTCCTGACCGCGGTTCTGGTTGCGGTGTCCTCCGGCGCGCTCGGCGCGTCGGAGCTCGCCGTCGGTCTGCCGCCCGCGATAGAGGCGAGGGACGGCTGGTTCCATCTCGGCGAGTACGCGGAGCTGGAGGGCCGGGAGGATATCGTATCCGCCGCGTCGATGGCGGTCATTGAGCACGACGGGTCGTTCAGCGTGGAGGATGTGGTGGACGCGCTGGAAGAGGCCGGACTCTCCGGCAGGACGGTGAAGATTAGGATGCCTTCGGTGGTCAGCGTAGCCCCGGAGCCGGAGATCTCCGCCAGACTGCGGGAGATGACGGCGTGGAAGTGGCGGATAGATGCGGACGGCGGTAAATCCTCCCGGAGCGGTATGACGGAGGGCTTCAAGTCGTTCTCGCTGCCGCCGAGGGTCATGCCGGGAGCGCGCGTTCTCGCCGTCAAGCTGGAGGACGAGTCCGGGCGCAGGTTTAACAAGCAGGTGAAGCTGAGATGGTATCAGCCGGTGGTGTACTCGGTCAAGCCCGTCGAAAAGGACTCCCCGCTCGACCCGTCAACGCTTCGGGAGCGCATAGGCACGGCGTCGCTGAACAGGGAGAGCGTCTGGGGAGTGAGTCGGCTGCGCGGCGCCGCGGCGCGCAGGTCATTGAACGCCGGGTCGCCGATAACCGCCTCGGACATAACGAGGGCGAATTTCGTCAGGGCGGGCAGCGCGGTGACCTTAACGGCGCGGGTGAACGGCCTCGGGGTCGAGGTGAACGGGATCGCGATGCAGCGGGGGGACATAGGTGACGTCATAAGGGTAAAAAACCTGTCGAGCAAGAGGATAGTGACGGGCCGAGTCATAGACATAGGAAGGGTCGAGATAATTCCAGCCCGATTTCAACCGGGCTCGGACGATGAGCTTTAGTGCGCGTGATACCGGTTGCGGATGCGTTCATTGACAGGGGGAGGGAACCCGAATGAGAGTTGCGAAGAGAATTATAGCGCTGTCGCTGGCCGCGGTTTTATATGCGGCCCCGGCCGGAGCCGCCTCGTTGTGGAGCGAGGGGGCGAGTCTGTTTTCCGACAGGAAGGCGTCCACCATAGGTGACATCCTGATGGTCAAGGTCTCCGAGAGCGTGAGCGACAAGGACGAGGGGAAGACCAGCTCCACCAAGACCACTGACGAGAATATAAAGTCCGGCATCGGGATACTGAGTTTCATAAGGGCATTTGGCTTCGGCTCCGCCTCGAACATGAGCGGCAACACGAAGGTCGAGCGGACCAAGACCGTGAACACCCAGATAAGCTGCTTGGTCATCGACGTGATGCCGAACGGCAATATGGTCATCCAGGGCGACAAGACGATGCTCTCCGGCGCGGAGAAGATGAGCGTGACATTCACCGGGGTGGTCAGGCCGCAGGACGTGGCACATAACAACACCGTCGACAGCGCGAGGGTGGCGAACGCCGAGGTGACCGTCTCCGGCAAGGGAATCATCTCCCGCACGCAGCGCCCGGGGATCATCAACCAGATTTTGCAGGCTATATTCTAGCACGCCGGATTTATCGAGTGAGGTGACGGTATCATGAGGAGCTTTGCGAATTGCGTTAAAAACGCGAAAAAAATGACGGCGATGGCGTCGGTTCTGCTGGCGGCCGTCCTCGTCATAGGCGCGCGTTGCGGCGCCGACGCCGCGGTGGCGCATCCGATGGTTCGCCTGAAGGACCTGGCCGCGGTTGAGGGCGTGAGGGAGAACCAGCTCGTCGGTATGGGGCTCGTCGTCGGTCTTCAAGGCACCGGCGACAAGGGGCCGATGGCGATGCAGATGATGTCTAATATGACCCAGCAGTTCGGCGTGACGATGGACCCGAAGCAGATAAAGAGCAAGAACGCGGCGGTCGTCACGGTGACCTGCCAGCTCTCTCCGTTTCTGACGCCGGGGCAGAACACCGACGTCTTGGTCAGCGCCATGGGGGACGCCAAGAGCCTCGAGGGCGGCGTGCTGCTTCAGACGCCGCTCCGCGCCGCAAACGGCAGGGTGTACGCGGTGGCCCAGGGGCCGCTCACCATCGGCGGGTGGGCCGAGAGCGGCGCCGCCGCTACCGTCAAGAAGAACGTGGTGACGGTCGGCCGCATACCGAGCGGAGCGATCGTCGAGCAGGGTGTCGAGATGAACTACGCCGGAGACGGCAGCGTTAACCTGCTGCTCCGCCAGTCCGACTTCACGACCGCGCAGAGGGTGGCCGGCGCGATCAACGAGAAGTTCGGCAGCATAGCCCACGCGGTCGACGCGGGGCGAATCTCCGTCACCCTGCCCCCGAGCTACCGGGCCTCTCCGACCGCGTTCATCGCCTCGGTGGAGAGCATGACGGTCAGGCCCGACGCCGTTGCCAGGGTGATCGTAAATGAGCGCACCGGCACGATAGTGATGGGCG
>JAISZL010000036.1 GCA_031269245.1 Synergistaceae bacterium
GCGTAACGGATACAAAACCCCATCGCAGGTCGAGGAAGCGTGGTATAGTAACGGTATGGATATCAGGAAGTACTCAAAAACAGAGCCCTAAAACTCTACACTAAACCCGGGGCGGTTCATTTCTCTCGTGTAGGCAAACCCGGAGACAACGCCTGGAGTGAGAGTTTCTTCGCCAACCTGAAAAAAGAGGCGGTACACTGGGCACATTTCAAGACCAAAGAGCAGGTCCGCCAAGCTATGTTCGCCTACATCAACGGTTTTTACAACACCCGGCGAGCCCAAAAACGCCTGGGCTATCTTAGCCCGCTGGAGTGGTTGAAGCATTGGTATCGTAGTAGTACAAATCTGGCTGTTTAACTTTCTGTCCGAAAAAGTGTTGACGACCCGCCGCGCGATTTTGCGTTTGTGTTTTTAGGATTTTTACGCAACGTGGAAATAGCGGCGGCGATTTAGTATAATATCACACTGACAGATAGCGGCGCGAGCGTTTTTGCGCCGCGTTCTAAAAGTTTTTGAAGGGCCAGAGGTTTTATTGGAGATGATCAATCATTTGAGCAACGCGCGCGAAGCTCCCCCGAGCGAGGGAGACGCCCTGGCGTTTTGAGGCGTCTTGCGCATGGGGAGGAGGATCGCATTTTTTGATTTTGACGGGACGCTGACCCGTGGGGACACGTTCTGGGGGTTTCACGTCCACTGCTTCGGTTGGCCTCGCGCTTGCGCCGCGTCCGTGAGCGCGGTCGCATCCGCCGTCATGTCCATGAGGCTCGATCGGTCGTTCATGAAGGAGCGCTTCATACGCTCCCTGTGGGCAGGGACAGCGCGCGAGATGTACATAGCGCTCGCGCGCGGATACGCGCGGAGCGAGATAGACAAAAACGTCATGCCGCGCGCGATGCGGGTGTTCAAACGCCATTTGGAGCTGGGCGACACGGTTTACATAGTCACCGCGTCGATGAGGGATTGGGTGGCCTTCTGGGCCGAGCGCTACAACGCGGAGGTGATCGGGACAGAGCTGGAGGTCGAGGACGGCCTGCTCACCGGCAGGATGGCGACTCCGAACTGCAGGGGTGCTGAGAAGGTCGCCCGCATCAAGGAGGCGGTGGATCTGAGCGAGTACGAGACGATATTCGCCTACGGCAACAGCGAGGGGGACAGGGCGATGCTGGGGATTGCGGATGAGGCGGTTTACAATTGGGACCGCATCCCGGAATTATAAAAAACAAGAGACGGGGTTTTGACGTTTTAGAAAGGATGACATGATGGAGAATTTTGGTCTGAGCGGCGCACAGGTGGAGGAGTCCCGCGCGAAGCACGGGGACAACAGGCTGACCGAGGTGGAGGGCGAGGGCTTCTGGCGCAAGCTCCTGAACAACTTCGGCGATCCCATGATCAAGATACTATGTGTGGCGTTGGTCATAAACGTGATATTCGCGTTTATGGGGCAGACGGAGTGGTACGAGTCCGCAGGCATCGCCGTGGCGGTGGCACTGGCGACATTCGTGTCCACCTACTCGGAGTACCGCAACGAGAACGCGTTCCAGCGCCTTCAGGAGGAGGCGTCCAAGATAAAGTGCAAGACGTACCGCGACGGGCGGATAGCCGACATATCCATCGACGACATAGTGGTCGGAGACTGCGTACTCCTTCAGGCCGGAGACAAGATCCCGGCCGATGGGGCCATCGTCGACGGGGAGATAAAGGCGGACCAGTCCGCGCTGAACGGCGAGAGCCACGAGGCGAGGAAGTCCCCCGCTCCGAGCGGCGTCCTGGAGGACGACGGAGCGCCCATGGACTTCCTGAACCCGCATAAGGTGTTCAGGGGCTCCGTGGTGTGCGGTGGCAATGCCGTGATGCGGGTCAGATCCGTGGGCGACAGAACGGTGTACGGCGAGATAGCGAGCGAGCTCCAGGCCGAGGACGACAGGGACTCGCCCCTCAAGGTCAAGCTCGGGCACCTGGCCCGCGCCATCAGCAAGTTCGGGTACATAGGCGGCGCTACCATCGCCATAGCCTTCCTCTTCCAGCGGATAGTCATAGGCAGCTCCTTCGACTTGGCGCAGATGACGCTCTACTGCTCGAACTGGCTGCAACTGCTGGACGACGTCGTCCGCGCCGTCATGCTGGCGGTCATCATCATAGTCATGGCGGTGCCAGAGGGCCTGCCGCTGATGATAGCACTCGTCTCCGCCCTCAATATGGGCAAGATGCTGAAGGATAACGTCTTGGTGCGCAAGATCATCGGCATAGAGACGGCTGGTAGCCTCAACATCCTGTTCAGCGACAAGACCGGCACCATCACAAAGGGACAGCTCGAGGCCGTGACGTTCGTCGACGGCAGGGGCGCCGCGTACAGCGCCCCTACGGACGTGCGGGAGGGTCTGAGGCGCATCCTCTCCCTGTGCATCGCCCGCAACACGAACGCCGTCATCTCCAGGGACGAGAAGGGCATGAGCGTCATAGGCGGCAACGCGACGGAGCGCGCCGTTCTGGCTTACGGGGCGCCGATATTCACCGATGCTGACGTCACAGTGACGAAGTCCATCCCGTTCAACAGCGACAACAAATACTCGGCGAGCAGCGTCTCCGGCGAGTACAAGCTCACGCTGATAAAGGGCGCGCCCGAGAAGATCATAGCGCGCTGCGGCGGCTGCTACGACGCGGACGGAAACAGGGTGCCGCTGTCCTTGGATAAGGTGGAGCTCGCCATCAACGACCTGGCGAGCCGCGCCATACG
The DNA here is from genome assembly GCA_031269245.1 of Synergistaceae bacterium. GTDB lineage: Bacteria > Synergistota > Synergistia > Synergistales > Synergistaceae > JAIRKI01. The sequence continues at coordinate 2,735 of JAISZL010000036.1, forward strand.
CGTACTGGCGTTCGCCGTGTCCGACGCGGAGATAGAGGGCGAGTCGCTTCCGGAGGGCGGCTGGACCCTGGTCGGGATCATGGGCATTCGCGATGAGGTGCGGCCGGAGTCCATAGGTGCCATCCGGGAGGTTCAGAGCGCTGGGATCCAGGTCGTCATGATAACGGGCGACAGACGCGACACGGCGATAGCCATAGCGAGCGAGGCCGGCATCCTGAAGGGTGGAGACGACATGGTGCTGACGAGCGACGAACTGGCAGCCATGAGCGACGATGAGGTCAAGCGCGGCTTGGGGCGGATCAAGGTCGTCGCGAGAGCCCTGCCGAGCGACAAGAGCCGTCTTGTCCGACTGGCTCAGGATCTGAACCTGGTGGCCGGCATGACCGGCGATGGGGTGAACGACTCGCCCGCGCTGAAGAAGGCCGACGTCGGTTTCGCGATGGGCGGGGGCACGGAGGTGGCAAAGGAGGCGAGCGACATAGTCATACTGGACAACAACTTCGCCTCGATAGACAAGGCTATCCTGTACGGGCGCACCATATTCAACAGCATAAGGAAGTTCATCATCTTCCAGCTCTCGATAAACGTCAGCGCTGTTCTGATTTCGTTCGCCGCCCCGCTCCTCGGGATGCCGAACCCGCTGTCGATAACCCAGATACTGTGGGTGAACCTCGTAATGGACACCCTGGCGGCCCTGGCGTTCGGCGGCGAGCCGGCGCTCGCCCGCTTCATGAGGGAGCATCCCAAACGCAGGGAAGAGAGCATCGTCAGCAGATACATGTGGAGCGCGATAGGGACCGCGTCGCTCTGGACGTCGGCCGTCGGCATGTTCATCCTGCTCTCCCCGGTGGCGCGCGGCTGGTTCAGACCGGATGAGGGTAACCGCTACCTGCTCACCGGGTTTTTCGCGTTTTTCATAATCATGGCCGTATTCAACGCGTTCAACGCCCGCACCGAGCGGCTGAATCTGCTCGACAACATAGGCCGGAACAAGGGCTTCTGGCGCGTCATAACGCTGATAGTGGTCATCCAGGTGGCGATGACGTACTTGGGCGGGGCTGTGCTGGGCTGCTACGGCCTGACGCTCCGGGAGTGGGCGGTGGTCCTGGCCTGCTCGTTCTCTATCATACCGGTGGACCTGGCGCGCAAGTTCTTTATCAATACCGATTTAAAGGCCTAAAGAGTGAAGCGTTAAAACAGGTTTGGAGGACCGCTCAGCCGCAGTGCGCGGTCGCCAAGTTATAGTGTGTCGCGCAGGGCGACAGCATTTACTTTTGCAGGAATAAGAGACAGAATGAATGAATGAATGAATGAATGAATATACAAAGATTGAGATAAGAGGCGTCGAAAGTGAGCGATCCACGTCGGGCTTA
>JAISZL010000047.1 GCA_031269245.1 Synergistaceae bacterium
AGAAGCCAAGTTTTATGAGCAGCTTTGAAAGCCGCGACTTCTTTATCGGGAGAGACAGCTTCTCAATCAGTTCATTCAAGGTCATGTCGGGGTTCTCATTAACCGCGGAGCGTATCTCTTCTGTTTTTTCGCAGTCCAGGCGCGATTTTCTAGATGAGAGTCATGGTCTGCCCCGAACGCATCTATGCTTTCAATCAGTTCACTGCCCTCCCCCGGCGCTCGCCGAGTGCGCTCCTAGTACCGCTGGTAAAAGACTGTTGTTTTTAACATTATTAAGTAATTTACGGCATGTATAATGATGGTTTGTCGGCATAAATCAGATTATTTAAAGGTAAATTGTCCATATTGCCGATTAAATGAAAGAGCGCATGATTTAGGCGCGAATTGGCATTAACAATAAATCAGCGTTTCTTTAAGTTAAAGGTGTCGAGGTGCAAGTCAGATGTGGGAGAGAAAGGGTTTCGCGAGGAGTTTCGCGGCGATGTTGGCGCTGTTGTCATGCTTGTTTCAGACCGCGCCGGTTTATGGAGGGGATGCCCTGGGCCATGCGGGACCGAGGGGCGGGGGGCGTTACGGCGGTTTGCCGGCGAACGGCTTTCGCGCCCCGTTGAAGGAGGAGGTCGCCGTTGACGACGCGGACGACCTGACGAACCCGAACAAGAGGACTAACGTCCTGTTCCTGCTGGATTCCACGGCGGCGATGAGTTTCTCCGCGAAAGGCGTCATACCCATAGTCGCGACCGGCATGTTTGACTACGGGTCCACGACCGAGGCTGCGGACTGGCCTCTGACGAAGTCGATATACGGCTATACGTTTGACGACATCAATAAGCTCATGAAGGAGTCCACCTTCGGCATGGGCGCGCTCCCGACGGCGTGGAGCGGGGAGAACCTCCCGAAGGAGCGCAATATGTACGGCAGGGATCTGTACAGAGGGAACAACTACGTGAAATCCGGGAGTAGCATAGAGGAGGACATGGAGGCCAACAAGGACAGGTACTACTTTCCGTTCGCCGACGCGCGAAGGGGGAGCCTCCTCAAGGAAGCTTATTCCGCGCAGGGTAGGGGGTTGGAGACGCATTTCGTCTCGGCCTCCGAACCTATCAATAGCTACGCCGGCAAAAACCCTTATCAGGCGGACAGCGATTACTTCATAATGCTTTCAACCATCAACTGGACCACCGTCGAGGGAGTATCGAAGTATGTCAACTATGGATACAACAGGCTGGCGCCCAACTCCGGCTACCCCTACGCGCTCGTCTTCAAGGACCCCAAATACTGGAGGGACGGCTGGAGCGGAGCCCGCCCTCCATCCCAGGACGACCTCGTGCCGAACGACAGCAGGATGTATCAGGCGAAGCTCGCCCTCTGGAGGCTGTTTCAGGACGAGAAACTTTTCAAAGGCATCAGGCTTGGGTTTGCGACCACGTTTCTGAATCCGGTGAACACCACGCCGCACCTTCCTCAGCTGCTGCAAGTGAATTCCGACGCGTCTCCCCACGTGAACGGCCGCGATAAAAACGCCCTCCGCACCGACCTTGTCAGTATATTCAGGGTTCCGCCGTATGGGAACAACGTTCGCACGCAGGGGATGTTCGACCTCGACGACGGAAACGCCCCGGTCAGGGCCTGGACCTATCATACCGTACACTGGGACAGGAGCGATCCCCCGAAACTTCACTACGCCCTCAAATGGAGGACCAGGCAATACAGCGGCGGCATACTCCTGCCGAACCTCACCGGTCACGCGTACAACTGGGGGGGGATGCACGCCCAGTTCTTCCCGATGTGGGGCAACGATTACATTGGTTTGAATTACGAGCCCGTCGAAAAGTCGCGCTCCCCGTACTACGCCTGGACGCCGGCGAAGAAGGGCGCCTACAAACAACTGAACCGCGCGTCGCTGCACGTACCCTTCGCCGCCAGCGACCACGAATGGAAGAAGACCGCGGGAGGCATGACGTCCAGCATGAGCCATTTGGACAAGATCAGGCTGTGGATCGACGGCCTCGGGGACATAAAGAGCTCCGTCAACGTCAGCGACCACGTCAGAAATTCTCAATTCCATTTTTACAAAAACCCGGAGGTGGGGATCGCTGGAGCGCACGTACTGCCTCTCGCGATATTCCCGGACCCCAGGCCCGGCATGGGGCTGTCCCGCCAGTCCTTCATCAGCGACCGGTGCGTATGGTTTTCGCACAGCGCGGGAAATGTGAATTACGGCGATTTTCCTGACCAGCTCCTGAAGCCGAAGGCGTTCTACAACGCCGGTTCAGGGGAGGCCGCCGGAGCCGTCATCGACTTCTTCTCCCCGCCCCCAAACAACCCCGTCGTGCGGCTCGATGATCTCGACGATGTGTCGTTTCCGATAAAGTGCGCCGGCGACGACAACTGGCTCGTGGTGATAGCGTCCGGCATGGAGGTGAAGCCCGCGGACGCGAACGCATACAGGTACGACACCTGCGACGCCATCAAAAACTTATACGACTATACAGACAAGAACAACCCGAACCATTTGAAAGTCACGACGATGAGGTACAAAAGCTCCGGCTCCGATCCTCGGCAGAGGGTCCGCGTGTATAAGGAGACGGCTCTCGACAAGCCCATACGCACTCTTGTGATCGGCATAGCGGGCAACCCGGATGACCCCGGGATAAAGGACGATCCCTTTTTGAGGTCGCAGGTCACGGAGATGCGGGAGAACCTCAACAGGATGGCGAGGGCCGGGCAGGGAGTCGACCCCAATGACACGACGTCGGACATAACGGCGTTCTTCGCGAACGACGTTTCGTCGCTGATCAAAGCGGTCAACGAGGCATTGGTCGTCATAAACGACTCCGTGACGGAACAGCCCGGAAAGGGCTCCGTCCCGGCGGCGCCCCCCATGGACGGCGGGGACGGCGCCCTGGACATGTATCTTTACAGCTATCGCATCATGCGCACGGACCAGTGGGAGGGGGTTCTTTCGAGGTATGAGACGACGCGCGGCGCGGACGGGAACCTTACGACCTCCCCCAAGTGGGAGCTAGGGAAGGAGATACTGGCGGCCAGGGGAAAGCGCGATCTGAGGTATTGGGGGGGCTCCGCTAAGGGGTTCGTGAGGCTCGCGGAGGGCGACGCGGTTTTCCGCGATCTCACCGGCATGACGGAGGACGTCATTGAACGCGAAAGAGCTCTTCCGGGAGCGCGGATGAGGATTAGCCCGCACGACGCCATGTACAAATGGCTGCAGGGGTACGATCACGCTTATTCGGAGGATAAAACGTATCCCCGCGCGAGCATGTTGGCCGACATAGGGCAGTCGGGGATCGTCTTTGCCGGCGACCCGCGGCCGACGGACTCGCTGCCGGGTTACAGGGAGTGGGCCGAGGGTTTGGCTAGGTTCCCGCGGCTCCCCGCGCTCTATGCCCAGACCAACGACGGGATACTGCACGTCGCGGATCCATCCAGCGGGCGCGAATTGATGGCTCTGCTGCCGCCCCCGTCGCTGCTGCCGTCGCGTCTTGCCACGCTGAAGACATACGTTTTTCAGGACAAGCTCAGGTGGATAGACGGAAAGAGTGAGGGAAAAAGAGGGAAACGCCGCTCGAACCCCGCGTACATACTGGACGGGCCGCTGCGGTATAGGCAGTTTGACATGAGAGGAGACGGGACGGGCTGGGGAACTTTTCTCCTCGGGACCACTGGCCGCGGCGGGAGCGGGGTTTATATGACGGACATCACGAATTACCGCCATCCTGAATTTATGTGGTATCGCGAGAAAACGGGGGACTACTTGGCGACGATGGACGCGAGGCAGTCGAAGCCGTCCTTCGTCCGGGGCGATGCGCTGCCATCAGCGCTGGCGCCCTACATGAAGCTCGGTTTCAACAGTCCGAAGCCCGCCATGGGGGTGACCGGCCAGATCGAGCCGCACCAGCGTACCAGAAATTTCATCGTCCTTCCGGGAGGGAGCATGACGGATGCCGACACCGGCAAAAACGGCTCCGAAGGGGCGGTTTTGCTGGTAATCGACCCCGGAAACGGCGAGGTGCTGAGGGCGTTCGACAGTGGCTCTATGGCCAGGGAGAGCGCTGAGTGGCGCAGGGGAGAGGGGATTGAGGGGGCCGCGCCCTACATGGGGATGATGACTTCCGAGCCCATGCTTTACAGATCCGAGATCGACCCGCACCTGACCGGGAGGATTTTCGCGGCGGACAACAGGGGCAATATCTTTTGCGTGCCGCTCGAAGAAAAGACCTCTGACGGCAAAGTAGCGCCGATCCCGGTAAATTCATGGAGGGCCAGGACCGCGGCGACCCTGCAAAAGGATTCATCCGCCGACACGGGAAAGAACTCCTACTCCATTCCGCACGGGGTGGCGGCGGGGCGCGTCGGCGAGCACATCTGGATCGCGGGCGGCACGTCCGACGTGATCGCTAAGGTGAGCGGCAGCCTGCCCGATGGCGTGCTCTCCAACGAAAGCCAGATGATATTCTCGTTCAGGACGGGCGGCGCGCAGCGGCGCACGCTGACGAGGGATGACCTGAAGGCGCTCTCGGCGGACGACACGAGCGCCCGCGCGGCGGACGACGGCGGTGACGGGTGGTATATCCCGCTCGCGGACGGCGGGCCCGGCAGGCTCCGCGAGTATGTGTCGGCCAAGCCGCTGCTGGTAGGCAGAACGCTATTTGTCCCGACGTTCATCCCGAAAACGGTCAATCCCGACGACATGGATGTCTGCGCCGCCGTGAGGACGCTCTACGGCGACAGCAACCTCTACGCGCTCGATATCGAGACGGGGGCGCCCTGCCTCTGGGGCGCCCGGCGGGGCGGGAAGACAGAGAAGTACGTGAGCCTGCCCGGGGTGAAGCTGACCGGGATCACGCGCTCCAGCATCGGAGGCAAGGACAGTTTGATCCTGACGGTGGACAGCCTGTCGGGGGAGTTGGACCCGTCGCGCACGGGACAGGAAATTATAAAGAATGTCGCGGGCTCGAACGTCCTGCTGGAACTCGAACTTCCCAGCCCGGGGGGCAGCGTGAACCTGGATTCAGGGAATAACGTCATACTCTACTGGATCAGGAATTAAGGAAACGCTGATTAAATGGCTAAAACGACGTTCAAACGTTTTATGGCGCTGGTTTCGACCGTGTTTGAATCTTTATCCTTTAGGCATCTAACAATAAATCAGCCCTCTTAGCGGCGTCAGAAATCTATGAGATCCAGATAGTCCCGCACGAAGAAATTGTGCTCCTTCACGAATGCGTCGTAGGCTTCGATCCTCTTTCTCGAATAATCGGGATTTTTAAGGTGCAGGGCGAACGCCAGAGCGTGGATCAACGCCATGTACGCCGCGTTGGTGTCCATAAACAGGACGAATTTCTCCGGAACTTGCAGAACTAAGTCCGCGTGCGGGGCTATCGGCGAGAGCAGGGAGTCCGTGACGCCGACGACGAAGGGCTTGTGTTTGCCGCGTTGTTCGAAACATTCCAGGATCAATTGTGTCTCCTTGTCGTACCGGGGAGTGGAAAAAACGAGGCACGCCGCGTTTTTCGGGATCGATTCGAACAGGTTTTTGGCCGTCAGGCCGAAGTGCTCGACGATATTAACGTTCGGGCGCAGGACGCCAAAGGCGAAATAAGCCGCCTGCGAAAGACACCTATTGGCGCCGCACCCGATGATGACAAGATTCGAAGCGGAGTATATGGCGTCAACGGCCCTTTCGAACAAATCCGCGGGGGTTTTCGCCAGCGTCTCCTCCATGACGGATATCTCCAGTGTGAAGATCGCCCGCATCGCATCCCGGGGGAACTCGTATTTCCCGCGTTCCAGCACATATTCGCTCAGCGCGTAGGAGGCCGCCTTCGACTTCTCGATCTCCTCGCGCAGTGCCGCCATAAAATCCGCAAAGCCCGTGTAACCAAGCAGGCAGGCAAATCTGACGATGGTGGTCTCGCTTACGCCAGCCTTTCGGGCAAATTCCGAAATCGTCACATACGCGAGGCCAAGGTAGTTTTCAAGCACGTATTTCGCGAGCGTGCGGTGTTTGGGAGAAAAAACCTCGTATCGATCGGAAATCCTCCGCAGCAAATTCTCGGCGTTTTTGTTTGTCACTTCAATCATCAGCTCCATCGCGCAATACCAATTTGAAATCAAAGGCCTGAAGGGTGAAGCGTTAAAACAGGTTTGGATAACCGCAAAAACCGCATCGGAAACAACCTATTGACCGCGAATTGGTATAAGCGCATTATCGTGTCGATTTTAACATGCCCGGGCAATCGTTGAAACTGTTCTGTCTATCATCAGCGGTTGCAATCCCAACCATCATGACATAAACTTGGAAAAAGGCCGATTTATTATTAGATTGCCTGAAAGGTAAAAATTAAAATCCAATCGAACGCGAGCGACATTTATCCGCCGCGGGGGGACCGGGCCTTCAGGCTTGGGGTGGGGACGGCGAACCTCGCGGGCGACGGCGAAAATAGGGAGGCCATATCCTCCTGAGAGCAGAGGATAGTCGAAAACCGGCGGGACATGCTCAGGATAAGGGACAGGATTTTTTCCATCAATCCGAAAGACATCGAGGCGATCGAGCTACGTTGAAATTTTCCGCTATTTTAACGCGCTGTAACATGAAAGTGCGGGGCTGAAACGTCCAAAAAGTTTTTTTCGGACTATAATGTATTTAGTGACGTGTTAGGCGAGAATGGACGAGGGTTTCGGGAAGCGCCATTTCGCGGGCAGGGGCCGTTGTCGCGGTTTGCGTACTTGAATGATGAATCACTCAATGCGGAGGAGGCAGCAGAGAATGGCAGACAGGAAATACATCTACGACTTCAGCGAGGGCGACGCCAGCATGAAGGCGCTGCTCGGGGGTAAGGGCGCCAACTTGGCTCAGATGAGCAAGATCGGCCTTCCCGTACCTCCTGGTTTTATCATCACCACGGAGGCTTGCAAGGCGTACTGGAGCGAGGGCGAGCGCCTTCTGGACGAGATATGGCCGGACATCAGGGGTGCGGTGGGAAGGGTGGAGGCCTCGGCCGGCAAGAAGTTTGGCTCCGACGAGAACCCGCTGCTCGTCTCCGTCCGCTCCGGCGCGCCCGTTTCGATGCCGGGCATGATGGACACCATATTGAACCTAGGGCTCAACGACGAGACCGTGGAGGTGCTGGCGCGGGTGTCGGGCGACGCGAGGTTCGCGTACGACAGCTACCGCAGGTTCATTCAGATGTTCTCCGACGTGGTCCTGGGCATCGGCGCGGGCCTCTTCGAGGAGCGCCTCGCCGAGACCAGGCGCGGGCTGGGGGTCGAGTTCGACCATCAGATCCCGGCGGAGAGCTTGAAAAAACTTATAGACACGTACAAAAAGGTGGTGCGCGACGCCGGGGCCGAGTTCCCGATGGACCCGGAGCGCCAGCTCCGCTTGGCGATCGACGCCGTGTTCCGCAGCTGGAACACCCCGCGCGCCAACACCTACCGCAAGATCCACGGCATATCGTCGGACCTGGGCACTGCCGTCAACGTCCTGTCGATGGTCTTCGGCAACCTGGGCGATGACTGCGGCACCGGCGTCTGCTTCACCCGCAGCCCCTCCACCGGCGAGAACAAGCTCTACGGGGAGTACCTGGTCAACGCCCAGGGAGAGGACGTGGTCGCGGGCATCAGGACGCCCAACCCTATAGCGGAGCTGGAGAGGGCGATGCCCGGCATATACGGGGAGTTCTGCCGCATCGCCAAACTGCTCGAGACGCATTACAAGGACATGCAGGACATAGAGTTCACCGTCGAGCGCGGCAAGCTCTATATACTCCAGACCCGCGGCGGCAAGCGGACGGCGGCGGCGGAGGTCAAGATAGCCATGGACCTCTTCCGCGAGGGCCTGATCGACGCCCGCACCGCCGTGGGGCGCGTCTCGCCGGATCAGGTGGAACAGCTGCTGCACCCGCAGATCGACCCCGAGGCCAGGTACGAGGTGCTGGCGAAGGGCCTTCCCGCCTCCCCCGGCGCCGCGGTGGGCGAGGTGGTGTTCGACGCGGACGAGGCCGCGGAGAGGGGCGGCTCGAACCCCGTCATACTCGTCCGCCCGGAGACGACCCCTGACGACATTCACGGACTCTACGCCGCCCGAGGGGTTCTGACGAGCCACGGCGGCATGACGAGCCACGCGGCTGTCGTGGCTCGCGGCATGGGCAAGCCCTGCGTCTCCGGAGCCGAGAGCGTGAGGATAGACCTGGAAGCGTCCTCATTCTCCGTTGGCGGCGTGACCGTCAGGAAGGGCGACTTCATATCGCTCGACGGATCGCGGGGGATAGTCATCCTGGGCAGTGTGCCCCTCATGGAGGTCGAGTTCTCCGACGACTTCGGCGAGTTATTGGCAATGGCCGACAGGGAGTCCAAGCTGGAGGTGTGGGCCAACGCCGACACGCCGGAGGACGCGCGCCGCGCCAGGGGGTTCGGCGCGCGCGGCGTGGGTCTGTGCCGCACGGAGCACATGTTCATGGCGGCTGACCGTCTCCCCGCGATGCAGAGGATGGTCATAGCGTCCACCAGGGAGGAACGGGTCCGCGCCCTGGCCCTTCTGGAGCCGATGCAGCGAGAGGACTTCGCGGGCATCTTCGAGGCGATGGACGGATATCCGGTCATCATACGCCTCCTCGACCCCCCGCTTCACGAGTTCCTGCCCAAGATTCCAGAGCTGGAGAAGGAGCTGGGTGTCCTCTCGGCCGACAGCGAGCGCGCTCGGATCATCAGCGCCGAGATCGTGAGGGCGAACGAACTGCACGAGTTCAACCCGATGCTGGGCTTCAGGGGTTGCCGCCTCGGCATAGTCTACCCTGAGATATTCGAGATGCAGATTCGCGCGATAATCTCCGCCGCGTGCGACGTCGCGCGCACGGGCCGCGAGGTCCGCCCGGAGATAATGATGCCGCTGGTCGGTATCCGCGAGGAGATGCGCCGCCTGGAGGAGATGACGCGCCGTGTGGCGTCGGAGGCGATGGATGCCCAGAATACGAAGGTAGAGTACAAGGTCGGCACGATGATCGAGGTCCCGCGCGCCGCGATGATAGCGGGCGAGGTGGCGGAGTTCGCTGAGTTCTTCAGCTTCGGGACGAACGACCTCACGCAGACCACGTTCGGCTACTCCCGCGACGACGCCGAGAACAAGTTCCTCGGCTTCTACGTGGAGAACGGGGTGCTGGAGCACAATCCGTTCCACGTCCTCGACCGCTCCGGCGTCGGCGGGCTGATGAAGATCGCCGCCGCGGGCGGCCGCGAAGTCCGGCCGGATTTGAGCATCGGCATATGCGGCGAGCACGGGGGCAACCCGTCGAGCATAGCATTCTGCCACTCGCTGGGCCTCAACTACGTGAGCTGTTCGCCGTTCCGCGTCCCGGTGGCGCGCCTCGCCGCGGCGCACGCCGCCCTGGGGGGGATGGGTTAGCGATTGGATCGCAGGGTATCCGAATCAAGGAGGAGGTTCTTGTCCGACGAGTCGCGTGACTGGGTGGCGCGGGGGATGATCTCCGACAGCCAGCGCGACGCGATTCTCGGGAGATATGTCGCGGCGCAACGCCTTCCGACCGTGGTACTCACACTCGGAGTGCTGATGATAGGCCTCGGTGTTCTCACCTTCATAGCGGCGAACTGGCGGGAACTGCCGGCGTGGCTCAAGATCGCCATGATAACGGGCTTTTACGCCGCGAGCGTCGCGGCGGCGTATTTCTTCGAGCGCGCCGGGCGCCTCGCCGCGTCCGAGCTTTCGCTCTTCTTCTCCGGGTTTATGCTCATGGGGGGGCTTGCGCTCAACTCGCAGGTTTTTCACGTCGAGATGGAGATATCGAGCTTGCTGTCGGTGTGGCTCGTCGCGTTCGCCCCGACACTGTTGCTGACGCGCCGCATATCGGCGTATGTCCTCTACGAGGTCGCGGCGCTGCTGTTCCTCAACTCCTTTTGCGGCGAATTTGTGTCCTGCGGAAGCTATGAAAACGAGAGCGGTTTCAGGGCATTGCTCGCCATTCCATTCAGGCCGTACCAGCCGACGCTCGTGATGGCGTTCCTCATCGCGGTCGCGTGGTGTATGCGGCGCGAGTCGGGGAGGGGGGAGGCCGCCGCGGGCCAGTCGAGGATGAGGATGTTTTTCCTGGGCGGTTCCACCAGGGCGATCTTCTGGAGCAATTTTTTCATAATAAATTGGTTCACGTGGATGTGCGTAATTAACAGCCGCGACAGCGGCCCTCTGCCGTATATCCTCTCCATACTGTTCATCGGGGCCGTCATCGAGGCCGTGTCGCGCAAGCTCGACGCCGGTGATCTCGACCTGCAGGGTTTCCTCTTGATCGCGGCGGCCGCTTTCTCGCTCACCTGCCGCTTTGCGTGGGACGGGGGCCGATTCTACGGGAGTGGCGAGGATTTTCTCGTAAAAACGATCGCGTCCAGCATCGCGCTCGCGGCGTATCTGGTGTTCCGCATAGTCCGAAGGCGGCGGTTCGGAGGGGTCTCCGTCTTCCTGTTCTGCATCATCCTGGCGCGTTGGTACTTCGACATGTTCCAGAGCTTCCGGTCGAAGTCGATGTTCTTCACCATCGGCGGCATTGCGCTGCTGGCCATCGCGTTCGCCTACCGGAAGTGGGTCAAGTACGCGGCGCGAAAACAGGGCGCGGGGGAGTCTGCCCCGTCACCATCTCAGGAGGCGAGCCGCGATGACTGAGACGAGGTTCTGCGGATTGACTGCCCTGAAGTACGCGGCAATGGCCGTTCTGCCCGCATTCATACTCTTGTGCTTCCCATTTTTGAATTTCGCCGCGCTTCAGTTCGGAGCTAGGGTCTTGCTGAAGACGATCCCAGTGGACCCGAGGGATTTCCTGCGCGGCGACTACGTCAACCTGGGTTACGACATCGAAAATATCCCGGAGTGGCTGATGCCGCCCGACTTGGACAACTTGCCCTCGAATCGGGGGGACAGGGGCGTATATGTGAAGCTCGATCTCGACGATGACGGAGTTGCCGCCGTTTCGGGCGTCTCCTTCGAGCGCCCTGACGGCGGGCTCTACCTCAAAGGTGTTCTGCGCGGTTACTGGGGCCGCACTTGCGACTACGGCCTCGGCGTTTACTACATCCCCGAGGGCACGGGCCTGGAGCTGGAGTCGAAGATGCGCGGCGGGGACAAATACGAGGTATACGCCGACGTCAGAGTCATCCGTGGCAGAGGTGTGATAAAGGGGCTGGAGATCAGGGAGATCGACTAGCCGCAAAATTCCAGGGGCGCCGGACGGTTGTCCAAACCTGTCTTTAGGCCTTTGATTTCAAATTGGTATCACACGCCATTAGCGGCGGCGTTGACGCCCGGCTTCCGTTTTTTGCGCGGCAGGTATTGGATCAGCTTAGCTAACATGCTGTCGAAGTCCAGCGGCTTGGGTATGTGGTCGTTCATGCCGCACTTTACGCACCTCTCTATGTCCTCCATGAAGACGTTGGCGGTCATCGCTATTGATGGGGATACTCCCCGCCTCGGGCGCGTCGAGCGCGCGGATGCGGGCGGTCGCCTCACAGCCGTCCATTTCGGGCATCTGGACGTCCATGAATATCATGTCGTACCTGTCCGGCGCCGCGCTGAACGCCGCCAGCGCCTCCGCCCCGTTTTCGGCGCAGTCCACGGCTATCCCGGTCGGCTCCAGGAACGTCTGCACTATCTCGCGGTTTATCTCTATGTCCTCAGCCAGCAGAAGCCTGTAGCCAGCTAGGGAGTCCGTCTTTTTCGGCCTGTTCTCCTCAGGGGGGAGCAGGTTCCCGACCCCTACGCACTCGCTGATGCAGTCCAGTATCGTGGACGGGAAGAGCGGTTTGGGCAGGAATTTGTCGACCCCGGCGTCCCGCGCCTCGTCCTCTATCACGCTCCACTCCGCCGCCGATATTATCGTCACGATCGGCTTGCCCGCGCCGCCGCTCTTTATCCTGCGCGCGAGGTCCACCCCGTTCATGCCCGGCATCTTCCAGTCGATGAAGTATATGTCGTAAGGACCCTTCGACGCTATCATTCGGAGGGCCTCCTCCCCGCTCGGCGCCGTGTCGCATATTATCCCGAACTTGCCCGTGACGTCGAGGATGTATTCCAGCGTCTCCGGCACGTCGTCCACCGCCAGCACTCGGATGTTTTCCCAGCTTATGCCGCGGCCGGGGAGGTTCTTTAGCTCTTTCTCCCCCCTCGCGGCCCTTATGGTGAACGCGAACGTTGAGCCCGCCCCGATCTCCGACTCCACCCATATCTCGCCGCCCATCGCCTCGATTATGCGCTTCGATATCGCGAGCCCAAGCCCCGTGCCGCCGAATTTGCGCGAGGTGCTGCTGTCTGCCTGCTCGAAAGCGTTGAAGAGCCGCGCCTTCTGTTCGTCGTTTATGCCTATCCCAGTGTCAGTAATAGCTATCTTTATCACATATACACCGTCATCTTCGCTGGCAAGGCTGGCGTCCAGGCGTATGGTCCCGTTTTCCGGCGTGAATTTCGACGCGTTGCTCAAGAGGTTCGTTATCACCTGCGTCAGCCTCTGGTCGTCGCAGAGGAGTGTGTTGGGGATGCCGCGGCCTATTCGCACGATGAAGTCCTGATGCTTTTCGTCGATGCGCAAGTTGACGACGTTGGCGGCCTTTTGCAGCATCTTCTCGAAGTCGAAGCTGGACTCGCTCAGCTCGAACTTGTTAGCCTCTATCTTCGACATGTCCAGTATGTCGTTGATGACCCCCAGCAGGTGCGTCGAGGCGTCCTCTATTTTCTTGAGGCAGTAGTCCTTCCTCTCCGCGTTCGCGGACGTTTTGGCTATGGAGGTCATCCCGATGATGGCGTTCATCGGGGTGCGTATCTCGTGGCTCATGTTGGCGAGGAAGTCGCTCTTCGCCCGGGTGGCTTGTCTGACGCCCTCGATGCGTTCTTGGAGGGCTTTCAGCATCGTCTTGAAGGCGTCCGACAGTTTTTTGCACTCGCCCTGCCCGGTGACGCCGAGCTTTTCGTCGAGGATTCCGCGCATCTCCGGGGACGATTCGAAATCTCCGCTCGAAATTATCGCGGCCGCCTCCGTCAGGGACTCTATGGGGCGGACTATGCTTCGCGCTATGAGCGAGAGGGCCGCGAAGGCCAGCAGGAAAATTGCCCCGGACGTGATCATCACGGTACGCAACATGCTGTACGATGACTCGGTCAGCTCGCTTTCGTCGAAGACCACGGCTATCTTCCAGCCGGTCATGCCCATGGTCCGCGTCACGATGTACTCCTCGATCCCCCGCGTCCCGACGCCTCTGAACGCGCCGTCCTTGGAGGAGGCTAAGTTCTTCCTCAGTACCGGATATTTCTCCGGCTCCATCGAGATGTATTCTGGATGGAGGCCGTCGGTGATTATGCGTCCGTTGCCGTCGAATATGACCAGATAGCCCGTCTTGAGGATGCGGCGCTCGTCGAGATCCTTCGTCAGGCTTTGCAGGCTGTAGTCGATCCCCAACAGGCCGAGCGGAGTGCCCTCTAAGTCGAGCGTCTTGGTCATGATGCTGCACACCATCCCGCCGCCGGTGGTCAGGTATGGGGAGGTCACCGTCACCTCCCGGCCGTTCCGCATCGCCTCCTCGTACCATGAGCGTTTCCTGGGGTCGTATCCGGGGTTCTTTATGTGCCCCTCCGGCGCCTGAGCGTATTGCCCGTCGTCGTTGGCCATGAAGACCAGTCCGAAGTTGGCGTTCGAGTTGGACACCCTTATGAATTCGTCGTAGATCTGCCTCTCGTATGGCGGGTGGTTCGAATACAAGAGCGTTGTCGTCTCGGTCGTGTCCAGATAGCTCGTCAACATGCCCCGCGACTCCCTGACGAGATTCAGCGACGCGAGGTACTTAACGCACATCGCTCCCGGCTCCATGAACGTCCTGATGTGCTCCTCGACCCTCTCCAGCTGGCTGTTAGCCAAGGCTCTGAAGGACTCCTCCGCCGATTTTCTGGTCGACGAGAACACGATGAAGGAGATTATGCCGTAGGCCAGGCTGAGGCATATGGAGAAAATCAGGATCAACCGCGCGCGAATCGACATGCAAACTCTCCTCTTCCAACGCTTCGGCGTCAGCGTTTCCAAAAATACCGTGACATTTAATAAATATATTGTTGCAACTGAGAGCGACAAAATCGCCGTCGCTATTATACATTCTTACCGGCCTTTTTTCTCAATTTTGCCGTTCATGTATTCATAAGATACGGAACAGCTTGGAAGGGGGTTGGTTTTAGCCCTCGCCAAGCGGCAGCCCGCGGCTTGGCGAGAGCTGCGGGCTATCGGACCGTGCCTGAGTTCAGCGGGAGAGGCATGGATGTAAAGAGAGCACGGACCCCGCCCCGCCGGTCGTCATCTGGAAGGGAGGGCTTTCAGGCGATTCGCGCCCGCGCCTTTGCCCCTGGCGTCCTCCCCGGTATGGAAGAACCCCAGCATGTCGTGCAGTTTCAGCACTAGGGATGTCAGCCCCTCCGCCCCTTGGGCCATCCTCATGGATGCGGAGGCCACCCCTCCGATACCGGAGCGGATGTTCTCCCCCGCCTCCGCCGCGCTGGAGACCTTCATCGCGATGTTCTGGACCACCGTGGCTATCTCAGCGCTTGACGCCGCCTGTTCCTCGGAGACCGCCGCCAGGTCTTGGGTCGAGCCGGATATCATCCTGAGTGTGGAGATGATGCTGGATATGATGTTCTCCGTCTGCACGGAGAGGCTGTTGGCCTCCTGCGACGCCTTGGCGTTGTCGAGCGATACGCTGACCACTTTGTCGAGGTCGCCCGTTATGGTCTTGGCCAGCTCCTCTATGTTCTTCGCCGCCGCGTTGCTGTCCTCCGCGAGCTTGCGGACCTCCTCCGCGACCACCGCGAACCCGCGCCCGGCGTCGCCGGCCCGGGCCGCCTCGATCGCGGCGTTCAAGGCGAGCAGGTTGGTCTGGTCCGCTATGCCGCCGATCTGTGACACGAAGCTCTGTATCTGGCGGGTCCTGACGCCCAGGTCCTGGACGCTCTGCGCCGCGTCGGAGGCGTTCCTCGCTACGCGCTCGATGCCCTCCACCGCCTGGCGGACCGAACTCATCCCGTTTTCGCCGGCACTCATGGCCTCCTCGACCTGTCGCGCTATGTCGGTGCCCCTCTCCGCGGTGGACGAGGCTCCGGCCGCGATCTCCTCGACCGACGCGTTGACCTCCTCGCCGCTGCTCGCCAGCGCGTTGAGATTCTCGCTCATGCCGTCCACGTTGGTACGAAATTCCTCCATCGACGCGTTGGTCTCCTGCGCGAGGGAGGAGAATTCCTCGGCGGTTTCACCTATGTCGCGGCTCGCATCCTTGACCGATGAGACGATCTCGCTGAGGCGGCAGGCCATATTTTGCAGCTCAGAACCGATCATGCCGACCTCATCCCTGCCTGACGCCTCGAAGTCGCTCGCGAGGTCTCCCTCGGAGAACGACTTGACGCTTACCCGTATCCTGGAGAGAGGGGCGGTGATGAGCTTTGATATCAGTGCTCCGAGCACCACGCCCAACAGTATCGCCAAAATGGAGACGACCGCTATTTTTTTCGTCCCGGCGCCGGCCTCTTTCTGCGCCAAGGCGTTGGCGTCCTCGCACCTTTTCATCGTGAGAGCGGAAATTTCGTCGAAGACGGCGGTGTATTGGTTCTCCGCCAGGGCCATGTCGCCGCCCGTCCGCATCCGCGCCTGCAGTTCCGGAGTGACCTCCCCCCTGGATATGAGGTCGACTGCCTCGCTCCTTTTCAGTACGACCGCATCGCGCGCCGTATTGAGCCTCGCCAGCGCCGCCCTCTCCTCGCCGGACATCTCCGCGCGCTCGTACTTGGCTATCAACGAGGACGTGGCCTCTTGGTTGGCCTTGATGCGGTTGATGTAATTTTTTCTCTCGTTCTCGTCTACGGAGCTCATAGAGCTCAATATCATCCTCCTGTTCTCCAAGGTCATGAACTTGGCATCGGACATAAAAAATGCCGGCATGACGAAATTTTTGTACGTGTTGTCCATCTCTTGAATTATGTTGGAGCTGGTGACGTATCCCACCAGCGAGACCAACGACATGAGCGACAGCATAGTAACGACAAGTGACGATATTTTGAACGCCGTCCGCATGTTTTTGAACCACTGCATCGTTAAATTCCCCCATATTTTTTAGAAGTGTATTTTTTATTCCCGCCAAGACCATTAATCCCGTTTGCCGTTGCTTCCCGAAAGCGACGGCAAATCCTCGTGACCCTCCCGCATGTCCACTCGGTTTTTACGCAAGTGATGTTTTCAGAAAAAGGCATAAACATTCCTCTACGAAAGGCTAAAACACCTCCGTTTTTTAGATAATTAACTTCAATGGCATTACATATTAATTTTGGATTTTAGCACGAGGGTAATTGTAGGTCTATGTTTTTTTACGTATAGCTTTTTTATATTATAAAGCCTTACGTTGTGGATTCGCATAATGTCCGCAGGGAAATCAATTTCGCGTTGGAAAAATTACGCGTCCTGTCGCTGGATGGCAACCCGATATCCAACTTCGAGCCTCTTGCCTTCCTCAGAGAGATTGAGGGATTGTCGCTGGCAAATATCGGCATATCCGATCTGTCCTGGGCGCGGAGGATGTTCGGCTTGAAAATCCTTGATTTGAGGGACAACAAAATAACTGACGCCTCTCCGCTGTATGACCTTCAGGGTCTTGACGATCTTGACCTCCGCGGGAATCCCATCATGGCCGGCGATGTGGAAAAACTGCGCAAATTGCTGTCAAACACAGGGATTTTGTTTTGAAGGCTGTCAGAACCACTGGTTTTTTTACGTGAAAAGGCAGTAGCACAATTCCGTCCGATAAATTTTTCAGAGCGGACGAATCATCCTCAAAATCATCCCGTTTTCGAAAAAATTCCCGAATCACCCCAAAAATCATCCCTTCGCGTTGGCCAAAATCACCCCAGGGGTGATTACAGACGAGAAGAAGCGCTGTATTTTTTTCGCGTCGCTTGGCGCCAATATTTTTTATAGGAGGCGGTTTTGAAATGCCGTATCAGGAAATTCAGCACGGTTGGTAATTCGTTCAAAGGTATTCTTTTCGCGATAGTTCTCTTCATTGCGGGAACTTTTACGCTCTGGTGGAACGAGGGCCGCACGGTGCGGACCGGCGACGCGATACAGGAGGCCCGGTTCTCCTGCGTCGAGATGTCGGACATAACGAAAGTGGACAGCGGCTTGAGCGGCAAGCTCGTACACGCGATGGGTCGCGCGGAAACGAAGGGCATTCTGAAAGATTCGACGTTCGGAATCGAAACGAACGCGATAGGCGGCGCGGAACCGCTCAACGTGAATATTCCGCAGGAGGAAATCGACGCTTTCAACAAACAAATCGGCGGCGCGACGGGGAATACTGGCCCGGCCATCTCCGGCAGCGTCATGAACTACACGCCGGCGAGTCAGGCGCAGGGCCAGAGCGTTGGTTATCTCCATATACAAAGCGACACGGTTTATCTCGGACGCAATCCCTCAAACCCGGCAATCGGCGACGTGCGCGTAACGTTCGTCCACGTTCCGCCGAAAGACATCAGCGTCATCGCTGTCGTGAAGGGCGATACTTTCGACCAGTTTACCGCTTCGAACAAAGACCAAATTCTCCAAAATTTCAACGGGCAGCGTCAGCGCCGACGATATGTTCGGCGCGGCGGAGAGCGGCAACAAAACAACGGCGTGGATTCTCCGCGTCGTTAGCGCCGTCGTCGTCACTGCCGGAATCCGCACCTTCCTCGCTCCTCTCGCCGCCATAGGTGCGGTCATTCCAATACTCGGCCATGTTCTTGGCGCGGGCGCGAACTTCGTCGGCTTCCTTCTCGGACTCGCCTGGTCGCTCATCATCATCGCAATCGCCTGGGTGCGTTTCCGCCCCATGCTCGGTATCGGGCTCATCATCGCGGCAGTCGTGATTTTCGCGCTTCTATTTATAAGAGGACACGGCAAAAAGGTTGCGGCACAATAAAAAACAATGTCGCGCGCTCCGCCAGTACATAGCAGGAAGTCAACTCCCTGTACCCTAATAACAAGTACGAAAGAGAAAACATGAGGAGGATTCTGGCTGCAAAGAATAAAGAAGAAATGATCCGCGCCGCGCGGCAGCGGGTTTCAAACCTGTCTCCGCAAGGCTCGGCATCTTATAGCGAATCCATTATTAATTAGCATTATATCCATCATGCGAAAACCAGTTTGCGATATCTGATTTCGTAAAGCAGCCGAGAGCCGTTTTCATGCTTTTAACCATCTCGTCATAAATTGCCGCTT
>JAISZL010000003.1 GCA_031269245.1 Synergistaceae bacterium
CCGGGGCGAACCTGCTCTCCATCATCAACGACATCCTGGATTTTTCGAAGATAGAGTCCGGCAGGATGGAGATAGCGTCGAGGGAGTACTGGCTCCGCTCACTGCTGAACGACGTTATCAACATCATCCGTATGCGCCTCTTGGAGAAAGACGTCCGATTGATAACGAACATCGACGGCTCCCTGCCGTGCAGGCTGGAGGGCGACGAAATCCGCGTCCGGCAGGTTCTGCTGAACATACTGTCCAACGCCGTGAAATACACCCTAGATGGCAGCGTGTCGTTCAGCGCGCGCGGCGAGGTGAGAGGGAGGGACAGTGAAATATTGATGATGTTCGAGGTTGCGGACACCGGGATAGGCATCAAGGAGGAGAATTTGGGGAGGCTCTTTGGGGACTTCGTACGATTCGACAGCGACACGGACAAAAACATTGAAGGAACTGGGCTGGGGCTCGCGATAACGAAAAAACTCTGCCTGGCGATGGGCGGGGATGTCTCCGTTTCGAGCGTCTTTGGGGAGGGTAGCGTGTTCACCGCGACGCTTCTGCAAAAGGTCAAAGACCCCAAAACGCTTGTGGAAACGGACGAGATGATTCATGATTCCCATGAAACGCCAGACGCGCGAATTGACTTCACGGCGCCGGAAGCGCGCGTTTTGATCGTGGATGACATAAAGACCAACCTGAAGGTCGTGGAGGGCCTGCTCGCGCCGTACAAGATGGATGTGTTGTCATGCCAGAGCGGTAAGGAAGCCCTTGAGTTTGTCGGGAAGGGTTCGTTCGACATCGTGTTCATGGACCACATGATGCCGGAGATGGACGGGATAAAGGCGACGGCGGCGGTCCGCGCTATGGAGGGCGAGTATTTCAAGACGCTCCCGATAATCGCGCTGACCGCCAACGCGGTATCCGGTATGCGCGAGATGTTTCTGGAAAACGGCTTCAACGATTTCCTGTCCAAACCCATAGAGGTATCGAAGCTGAACGAGATAGTGGGTCGCTGGATCCCGAAAGAAAAGAGGGTGAATACAGCTAGGGACCCAAGAACATCCCCGTCTCCGGCTGAAACCGACCTGAATATAGAAGGCCTCGACACCTCTCACGGCCTTGCGTCTACGGGCGGGACGCCGGAAGGCTACATGGAGGTACTGGAAATCTACTGCCTGGACGTTGATAAGAGGCTTGAAACCCTCTCGATCGTGCCGGACAGCATCCGCCTCGGATTGTTCACGACTCAGGTTCACGCGCTCAAAAGCGCCTCCGCGAGCATCGGGGCGTTTGAAATATCGCGCTTGGCGGCAGAACTGGAGAAAGCGGGAGTGGTGGGCGACACGGAGTTCATCCGAGCGCATCTCGACGCCTTTCTCAAAGAACTTACCGCAGTGACCGAGCGGATTAAAACCGCCATATCAAAAAAACAGGCGATCTCGCCCTGTGGGGAGCGCCAAATCATGGGCGAATCGCTGAATTTGCTGAAAAACGCTCTTGCCTCTGAGGACATCGGAGACGTGGACAGGATTCTTGCCAGTCTGAGCGAAGAACCGCTCGACGAAGCCTCCAAGGACTGCCTGTCGAGGATCTCTGATCTCGTGCTGGTCGGGGAGTTCGGAGAAGCCTTGAAAATAGCGGAAAGCCTCGACAGAGACGAGCGCGATGCAATTCAAAATATTTGAACCGGGCATAGAGGTCAACGGTCAGACGGTGTATTCGATCATAGACGGGCTGGGGTACTTCACTAACATATCCCGGCGCTATCTGAGCCAGGTCGGCATAGGGACGGTAGTGGACAAAAAACTCGTGATGGACAAAGATGGATGGTATTCGCAGGAGGCATGGCTCAATGCGTTTGAAAATATCGCAAGGCAGATAGGCGACAGGGTGCTGTTCAACATCGGCATGTCCATCCCGAGAAACGCGGAGTTCCCGTCATGGACGACCGATATCAAGAGCGCAATATATGCCATAGACGTCGCATATCACTTGAATCATCGAAAAAACGGAGAGCGGCTGTTCGACGCGCGGACCAACACCATAAAGGAAGGCATCGGACACTACGGGTGCGAGCCTGTACCGGGCAGAAACGAAATAATGAGCGTCTGCAACAACCCCTACCCGTGCGCGTTCAACAGGGGAATCCTGACCGCCATGGCGCGGAGATTCGAACCGTTGTCGAGGGTAATCCACGACGACTCGAAGGAATGCCTGAAGGATGGAGCCGATTCATGCACATTCCATGTTTTATGGTAGCCCGCCTGGATTCGAAACGGCGGCTGTGGGGATTATATATATGGACATAGCGGATTATATCGACGAAATTGTGCTCTCCCTGGTAACGAAGGCAATAAACCACGTCGCGTCTATCGCTGAAATTCACTCGGACATCGCTGATGTAAAGGCTATGGCTGAAGATCTGAACGCGCTCATAGAAAACGGAATGTCTGGGCACGATATAGCGGCAAAATCCAAGGAAACGGCCAAAATTTCCCGAATCGCTCTCGAACGAGCCGATAATCTCGAACACGAGGTCGCGGGGATAAGCATGGACATAAACGAAGTCATGGGCAGCGTCGAGGATTTGAACGCGGCAAGGCTCAAGTCAGACAGGGAAAACAAAAGCAAGACCCTGTTCTTGGCGCGGATGAGCCACGAGCTGAGAACGCCGATGAACGCGATAATCGGCATGAGCGAACTGGCCGAGAGGGAATACGGGCGCCCCGAATGCCTGGAGCACATACGCGACATCAAGCAGGCCGGAGCGAACCTGCTCTCCATCATCAACGACATACTCGACTTCTCCAAGATAGAGTCCGGCAACCTTCAGATAACGCCGTCGGTCTACGATGCGACGTCGCTCTTCAACGATGTGACAACCATCATACGAGTCAGGCTGGCCGAAAGCCCTGTCCAGCTCATAACGAGCATAGACCCCGATATCCCCTCTCAAATGACCGGAGACGCGGGGCGCATTCGCCAGGTGCTGCTGAACCTGCTCTCCAACGCGGTGAAATATACGAAAAATGGCTTTATCAAATTTACATCGTCCTGTGAAAAGGAAAGTCAGACAAAAACAGCCATACTGCGCTTCGTGATCGAGGACAGCGGTATAGGGATAAAACCCGAGGATATAAGGCGCCTGTTCGGCGATTTCGAGCGCGTGGACATGGAACGCAACACCGACATAGAAGGGGCTGGGCTCGGGCTGTCCATAGCGCGTAGCATCTGCCGGGCGATGGGCGGGGACATCTCTGTGACAAGCGAGTACGGGAAGGGATCGGTGTTCACCGCAACCATACTCCAATCATTCGACCGCGGCTGCGAACCGATTGGAGATATTGACAAAAAAAATTCCTCAAATGCGCGGAGCCCCGGCGTGAGCTTCACCGCGCCGGGGCTCCGCGTGCTCGTGGTCGACGACATCGAGGTGAACCTCAAGATCGCGAAGGGCCTGCTCGCACCTTTCGAGATGACCGTAGATACATGTTCCAGCGGGGAGGCGGCCCTCTCGATGGTGCGGGAGAACGAATACGATTTGGTATTTATGGATCACATGATGCCAGGCATGGATGGGATCGAGGCTACCTGTTCGATACGCTCGCTCGAAGGCGGGCGTTTCAATAGCCTGCCGATTGTCGCACTCACCGCCAACGCCGTTTTCGGAATGAAGGAGATGTTCCTGGAAAACGGCTTCAACGATTTCCTGTCGAAGCCTATAGAGATACACCGCCTGTACGAGTTGATGGGAAGGTGGATTCCAAAGGAAAAGAGGGTGAAATCCGAACGAGGCGCGTATGAAAATAATTCCCAACCCGAAACTTATCTGAAAATCGAAGGATTGAACGTTTCCAGCGGGCTTGCGTCAACGGGCGGGACTATGGAAGGCTATATAAAGGTGCTTGAAACCTACTGCCGGGACGCCGAAAAACGGCTTGAAATTCTCTCCGGCGCGCAGGACGAAAACGGCCTGGCGTCGTTTACGACCCAGATCCACGCGCTCAGGAGCGCATCCGCGAGTATCGGCGCTGACGCGCTTTCGCGTATGGCGGCGGCATTGGAGGAAGCGGGAAGGAACGGCGGCATTGATTTTATCAGCACGGAGCTCGCCGCGTTTTGTGAAAATTTGTCCAGCTTGGCCGGCAGGATAAGGCTCGCGCTCGCGGAAGACACGCGGCGCGCTGAAAGCGGAGCGGGCGACGGGGATTCCAGCCCCGCATGTCAGGAAACATTGTCGCGACTCACGAGCGCATTGCTCGCGGAGAACGTGGGAGAGGCGGATGCCCTCTTGGATGAGCTCGAAGCGATGCCAACCAGCTTAAAAACGAGGAAAACGCTTTCGGAAATCGCCGGTTTGGTTCTGACATCGGAGTTCGAGACCGCCGCCGGCATGATAGGCGATCTGATAAAGGAAGGTTTTGATGAATAATTTCATCAGGACGCCGCCTATGCCAACACAGTAAAACGCGACATCGTTCAGCGTATGTATCCGTAAGAACCAGCTCCGCGCTTTTGGCCTCGCCTATTTCTCATACCAATTTGAAATCAAATGCCTGAAGGGTGAAGCGTTAAAACAGGTTTGGAGAACCGCTTTAGCCGCATCAAAAACAGCCTGTTGATCGCGCATTGGTATCACCAGGTTTTCTGGAGCAGATCACACATCTTCTTCCTGCGTGCTTTGAGGAATTCGCGGGACATTTTCTGCACACCTACATAACGCTCGCTCAGGAAAAAACCGTTTTTCACCAGGGCCATGAAAAACGCGTAGCTCTCGAGGTTCGCATCCTCGTCCAAACCGTCCTTGGCGTTGCTGAGATAATACCGTTCGATCTCTCCGCGCATCGACAACATCCCCAGCATGACCAGCGAGTTGCCGGGGTGTCTTGCGCAATAGCTCTCCATCGCTCTCTTCAGCAAGGCGCGCTTGGATTTCAGGTCACGTTCGCTCACGCACGTCTGGTGTGCGTAATGATCAACCCAGAAAAGGCACATGCCCTTAACTGCCGCTCGAAGCATGTCATATTCGGCCAGCGGTATTTCAGAATCGCACACAGTTTTACCCTGATGTTTATTCTCCGCCGAGTGGAACCCTGCCAGAAAATCCCGTACGAATTTCGTCTCTTCGTCCGAAAACGTGAACAGGGATCTCACTATCGCCGCACTGGCCCTAACCATTAGCTCAGCACCGTTTCGGCCTCAGGCACGAGCCCAAACAGCCGGAGGCGGCCGCAACAGCCTCCGCCTCTATGCCAATGGCTCGCGCGGCAACGCCTGTCCTCGCGCCTCGAGGACCAACGGACATACAGGTCACGTATACCTCCGCAGGTCACACCCGCACCCACCGCTTCTTGTCCCGCTGAAAAAACGACTATGTATGTATGTATGTATGTATGTATGTATGTATGAGGGTGCCCGATCTGGATCGAGTGCGCATCAGTAAAAACCACTATTTCCACCCCCTCGCTCTTCTCGGTCAAAGGGTGCAAACTAGCAACACAGACACAATATGCCGCGCGGCCCAAATGCTAATATCCGACGCTCGACTACATAGGAGGATGCTCTCGTTGGTCAATGAGTGAAACACAAAAATAGATCCTCACATACTCGTGAAGGTCTAGCCTTGCTCTTTAACTTACCGTCCCGTGACAGCTACTCACGTAATGAGCTCGCCCCGTGGACATCACCCATGATAATATCATTATACATCCGCCATCCCCCAATCGTCTATAACAAAATCAGTCTTTTCTTATGCTTTGGGCGGCGTCCAAGACCCGAATCTCCGAAGAGGTCTATTATTATTGCCGACTTCCAATACTTCTGGTAGAATACCTCAAGTGTCAGCCCGGGCAGCGGGTTCAGTTTCTTAAATAGGCAGGATGTGGTCCGTATGGTAACTCAAAAGAACAGCTCCAATATGGAAATAATGACCCGAAGCGGCTATGAGAAACTTAAAAACGAGCTCACATTGCTTCGCACCGACAAACGGCTTGAAATAGCAAACAAATTGGAGGAAGCTCGCGCCTTCGGAGACCTCAGCGAGAACGCCGAGTATCACGCCGCGAAGGAGGAACAGGAAAAACTGGAAGGGCGCATCAGCCGCCTCGAGTACAAACTGAACAAAGCTAAGATCGTTGACTTCGATGACATTGACACCAGCCACGCGAACCTCGGAACCACCATCATCATACAGGACCTCGACAGCGAGGCGTCATATACCTACATGCTCGTAGGCACCGAGGAGTCCGATCCCAAGGAAAACAAAATATCCGTCTCCAGCCCGGTGGGCAAAGCCGTCATCGGAAAATCGGTGGGGGACGAGGTGTCAGTGCGAGTCCCCAAGGGGCTGAGACGTCTCAAAATACTGGAGATATCCGCGCAGAGATAGATATTTATACCAATTAGCGATCAATAGGCCGTTTTTGACATATGTCTAAAGCGATTGATCAAACCTGTTTTAACGCTTCACCCTTTGGGTCAGGGGACTTTGCGTCGCTCCCATCTGTCGGGGCGGACGTTGCGTGCGAGTGTTAGGGGACAAGTGCGTCAGGGGCCCTCGCTGGATCGCGCGGTTCGACCCCCATCAGGCGGATTCCAGAGGATGGGTATTCCTTTATGGTGAGCGTCAGTCCGAACCAATCGTCGCCGCCTATCCGGTCGTCGCGGTATAAAGCGCCCCACAAGAGACAGTGCTGATCGTAGGAGATTTTATAGACTAGCTCGGCGAGTTCGGCTCCTTTGACGTCGTAAGCCGCGCGGATTCCCGCCTTCCACTCAAACCCATTCGCGCCGGTTGGGATGCTGTAGGTTATGTCCTGGTAAATCTCCTCCCGCCCAGAGTAGTCATCCCACCGCATAGGAGAGCCGCCCCAAACCCATCTGCGCAAGTACGCCGTCTGCATATCGAAACGGCCCCCGTTCCACCTTACGCCCATAGCCGAATCCAGTAGCCGCTGACTCCCCCTCTCGTAGCCGTCGTAGTCGAAATGCCAATAGACGATATTGTAGAAGGGCCGGAGACGATCCGACGGGCCGCCGAACTCGCCGTATGCCTGAGCTCCGGCACCAACCCTCTCGACGGTCGTTCCGCCGCGATAAGCCGCCTCCTCGTAACGCCCCCAAGTGGCAAACAACCTGTAGCAACCTCCAGCAGCCGCGTCTTTGAACCACGGGCTCACTATGTTGATCTCGGGCTTTCTCCATATCACATACCTAGAGTCCGTCCCCGCTCGTTTCTCGACGTGTACAAGCTCCCTCTCCGACCAGCCAGCCTCGAATTTCCACCCATTCCTCCCATAATCGACTCCCCATCTGGGGCGCCACTGAACGACCCTTGAATCCTTGTCATATTCGCGCCTCACGGCACCGTACAAGGACAATCCCGAGCCTATCTCCTGCGTGAGGAGGGCCTCGCCCTCCCAAATCCCTCTCGTCCAGGCTATAGCCTCGAGGCCGAGCTCCCCGCCGTCCCACCCGAACGCCCCGGACAGCCCGATGCCCTCCCCCTTGCCGGATTCGTAGCCCAGCTTCGGGAAAATGGGGTGTTTGCTCCGCCTCCTGTTGGAGTCAAGCTCTATGACGTAATCGAAAGGATACACGAAAATGGGGGTGTCTCCAAGGTAGACCTTGGGCCTCTTGATTATTGCCTTGCGCCCCGGGATCACCGTAACCTCTTTGGCCTCCAGCCTGTAGTGAGGATGGGGATCATTGCAGGTCGTGAGCGACGCCTCGCTCCAGATCGCGGCTTCGTCCGAATCGTCCTCCAGCTCCTCCGGCGATTTCCTCCCCCCAAGCTCCGCCGCCGGAATGACCCTGATGACGCTCCCCTTGACGTAAAATGAGTCGGCCTTTCCATTTGGAAGCGTCAGCGTGCCGCGTCTGGTATTTATATTGTACTCGAGCCTCTCTCCAGTCAGACGCTTCCCGTCGGAGAGAAACGTGACCCCGCCCTCCCTCGATGAGATGGCCGTCACCTGCTGCGTGTTGCTGTCATATTCGAGATATGGCGCGAGAACTCGGAAATTTCTGTCATTTATCCTCACGCTGCCCTCCGCGATCGCCACCCCAGTGGACTCCTCGTACGATATTCTGTCCGCGTCGAGCCGCACCGAGTCCGTCTCCTCGGCATCCATGCGCTCCGCGCGGGCCAAAGAAAGCGCCGCCAGGGATATGAGCAAAACCAATGTTTTTTTCAACGTAGTCATTTTATATTCCAAGAAGCCCGCGCTCCCTTCCCTATGGTGAAGACCCCGTCCGCGTTTATCTTCGCCGCGCCGCCGGCGAGAGCGGCGGCGTCGCTGCTCAGCGTCACGCCGTCCGAAAAGAACCACGTATCTTTCGAGCTGTCGTAAGCGACCGAGGGGGCGGCGACATCGACGCTACGGCCTTCATGGGCGATCATACCGCTTACCTCGCGCAACCACACTTTGGAGTCCGCCTCAGAAAATTCCCCGAAGTTGGCGCGCAGTGTCGACACGCCCTCTTTCCCCCCCTCCCTGACGTTTACCTCGACGAGCCGGGCGCGAATCATGCCGGCTTCCCGCTCCGCGCCCTCTGCCGTCACGCGCCACTCCCTGCCTGAGATGGTCCGGTTGAAGCTCAGTCTCTCGACCACTATGTCCGGCAGGCGGCTCATCTGTATTTCCTCGGGTAAGCCGAGGTCGCGCCGCATTAAGTATGCCATGAACGCCGCAAAGATGGCGATGGCGAAGAGGACAAGTTTACCACGATACGCGCGCGGAACCATTTTCCTGCACGAAATCAATCTGCTTCGTCTCAAGGGTCCTGACGAACAGGACCTTCTTCGCGACCGTCACCCTGGCGCTTCCATCGGCCCAGCTGACTTTGTAGCCGGCGCGGAGGGCGCTGCGAAACCCTCCGGACATCGCTTCCTTGGCGAAGAGCTCCCTCGATATCCTCCTCTGAGACTCAGCCGACAGCAACGAGTACATTTTGTCCGCATCGCCGTCAATCCAGGCCTTCAGGTAAATCGGCAGCACCTGTCTCTCATCCAGCGGCGGAAGCGTTGGCTCAGTTGGAACGGTCTCTTCCAAAGCGGGAGGGTTGACCTCGGGAGGCTCCGCGTCGAAGGCATCGGGCAGCGGAGTCGCTTGCGGCGGCGCCGTCGGCTGAAATACCTCGCCCTCCGTGGAGTAATCCGGCGCCTCCTGTTCCGGAGGGGCCGGATCTTTAGGTGGAGTGGGTTTTTTCGTAGGGATTCTGACGACGACCTCCTTCTGAGGCGCTTTCCACTGCTGGTTCCTCCCCGCAGCCGGCTGAACTGCGGTTGTCGCGATGGCGCTTTTCGCCTCCGAGCCTCGGAAGGTGAATTGGGTTTCACTGTCAGGGATGAGACCGCTCAACCCAATTTTAAAGTTGCCGTCGCTCTGAAGGGGGAAGAAGACAAAACCCTGGACAAGCCCGATAAGCGGCCCGTCCAAGCGTTTTTCGAAGACGATGGGGCTTATTCTCCTGCCGGCGGAGTCAATCAGGACGATGTTCTTAGCCAGCGGCGAGATATTGACCGGCTCGGGCCCAAGCGCTTGTATCGAGAGCATTATCGCTGTTGCCGATCCTATCCTTAGCTCGTCGGTGAAGGATTTTCGATATTCATCGATCTGTTCGGGCCCAAGCCGCAGTTTTTCCGCCTCGTAATTGATCCACGGCTCCACCAGCTCCTCAGGATAGTGAACTACCCACGCGAGGTTGTCCACGCCCCACCGTATGCTGGTCCAATCGTCCAATATACGAAGCGCCGCGTCTCGGTCGCCCGTGCACGACGGCGACGCTTCCATGCTCAAAGACACCGCGAACGAGACCAGGACAAACGCAAGGACACCACTCTTAAACAGGTTCATATCGAAAACCCTGAAGCACGGGCAGGAGCCCTTTCAAAATCTAATATTTCAATACGTGTCCGTGGGCGGGACATCGCCCGACGGGATTTCGGCGGATGCCGGTCCGGACGTGACCGCGCCGGAAAAACCCAACACCTGATAGCCGCTGACGCTGGCCAGCTCGGTTGTCTCGACGTAAACGGCGGTGCCCTCCGGTATCTTTTTGTCGCTCCCCCTGACCAAAAAACCGCCCGCCAGGCCAATCGGCCCCACCAGCACGGCGCCCACAAAACTTGTTCCCACCGCGCCGATCGTGCCAGGATCTATCTCCATGGCTTTTTTAGCCTCTGGGCCTATCAGGACTGGGGTGAGCTGTCCCCCTATGGACTCCGCGTTCTTGAACTCGACGCTTATCTCCGAGGGGCGTCCAAAGCTCCTGGGCATCTTGACCTTTGTCACCTCAGCGAAGATGCGGTTGCCCTTAGCGGCAGCGAGTGTGCCGCCGATGATGCAATCTTCCTCGATCTTCAGCTCCACCACATCCCCAACGGACACGTTCCGCACCGTCAGCGTTTTCGCGAAGGCGGCTTTGAATACGGTGCTGGCTGGAATCTGTATGGGCACGGCGAAGACACCGTTGGGGAGAAGTTTGGTTAGAATCCTCTCGAGTCTGGTTGACAGTGCCCCCTCCTGAACGTTCTCCTCGAGCAGGCTTTCAAGACTCGAGACCCTCTCCGCGAGCGGGGCGGATGGGTTCACGCTGGCCTGGGTCACCCACTCCGCCACGGCTATTTTAAACACGAGCGATGGCTGCGCGCCATTGCCCTCCTCCACGAACGCAAGCAGCGACTGCTGCCTTTCGGTCAGGCTTCCCGGAAGCTCCATGCCGAAAAGATCCCTTTCGGCCCTTGCAAGCCTGAGGAACATGCCCCCGGTCCCAGGAGCGCCATATATCACGCGCTCTACTTTCTCGAGCGCGTTGAGAGGCGTATTTTCAGGTGCGCCGTCATCCGCGCCCATCGCCTTAGAGGCGGGCAGTGACAAAAACAGAACCGCTATCGACAAAAACACAAGACGTTTCATTAGTTGTTTTCCCCCCTTGGGACAAAAATAATATTGTTATTATGCGGCCCATTCAACGGCCCGCTAACTCCTTGGCCGCCGCTATGAAATCCCTGAATAGCGGGTGCGGCCGCAGGGGCCGGGAGAGGAATTCAGGATGGAACTGTACCCCGACAAACCACGGGTGCGACGTGACCTCCATGATCTCGGCCAAACCTTTCTCGATATATAGGCCAGTGACGGCCATGCCGGCGGCCTCCAGCCTCTCCTTGTAGCTGTTGTTGAACTCGTATCGGTGCCGATGCCTCTCGACGATGTCGCTCTGCCCATACGCCAGATGAGCCTTGCTGCCGTCTTTGAGCCTGCAGGGATATGCCCCGAGCCTCATGGTGCCGCCAAGTTTATCCACGGTCTTTTGTTCCTCCATGATATGCACCACCGGATTCGGCGTGCCTGGGTCCATCTCTGAGCTGTTGGCCAGCGCGAACTGTGCGACATTCCTCGAAAAATCTATTACAGCCGCGTGGAGGCCAAGGCACAGGCCAAAATACGGAATATTGTTCTCCCTAGCGTAGCCGGCCGAAGCGATCTTCCCCTCCATGCCCCGAGAGCCAAAACCTCCTGGCACAAGTATCCCATGCACCCCCCTGAGGAGGGCACCGGCGCCCAATTTTTCGACCTCCTCTGTCTCAATCGGTCTTATGACGACGTGAACCCGATTATGGATGGCGGCGTGCAGGATCGCCTCGTTGACGCTCATATACGCATCCTTGATGCCGGTATATTTGCCGACCAAGGCTATTTCGAGCTCTCCAGCGGGATGAGCCCGTTTCTCCAGGAATTCGAGCCAGTCGTCGAGGTCTATCTCATCCTTGTATCGCAACCCAAGCCTGTTGATCACCAATTTGTCGAGCCCCTGTTTCTGGAGCGACACGGGGACGCTGTAGATCGTCTCGGCGTCTATGGCCTCGAATATGCTGTCGTTCGAGACGCTGCAGAAGAGGGCGATCTTGTCCCTGAGCTCCTGCAGCAGCGGCAGCTGAGACCTGCACACTATCACGTCGGGCTGTATGCCTATTCGGCGAAGTTCGTTCACGCTGTGTTGAGTGGGCTTCGTCTTCAGCTCGCCCGCGGCGGATATATAGGGTATCAGCGTCACATGGCAATAGAGGACGTTGCCCCTGCCTACCCTGCCAGCTATCTGGCGTATTGCCTCCAGGAACGGGAGGCCCTCTATGTCGCCC